>NZ_LXSM01000009.1:0-1433 GCF_001648395.1 Eikenella sp. NML03-A-027
CTAGCGGCGTGCCTTGAAGGCGGGATTGGCGCGGCAGCTGTCGGCAAACTCTTCCAGCCTTTTGGTGTACACGGCGGCGGTGTGCAGGGATTGGGTCAGCAGTTCCACGGCCTTGTCTTGGCCGGTACCGGCCCTGATTTGCGCCGCCGGCAGCCGGGGGGCGTCGGTTCTGGGTTTCGGTTTGCTGCAGACGGTCGGGTAGTGGGCGGGGCCGGTGCAGGCCGCCAGGCCCAGCAGTGCGGCGGTCAGGATTATTTTTGCCATAGTCTGTTTATCCTTCTCAGGTTGTTAGCGGTCTCGCGTCCGACTTTTTCAGGTGGCCTGAAGGCGGCGGCCGGATGTTTGGCGGCCAGCTCGGCGCGCATCTGTGCCAGTTTTTGCGCTTGGGCACGGAGTTCCGCCCGGCTGCCGGCATTGTCCAGCTTGGCGCTTTGCAGTGCGGCAGTTTGGCTCTGTATCAGGCCGTCCTGCGCCACCATGATCTCCAGCAGTTCGTCCCGCTCGGCCGCCAAGGCCGCCAGTTCGGCATTCTTGCCCGCCAGCGCTTCGGCAAAGCCGTACCACGAATAGGCGGTAAAGCCGGCCAGCGCACCGCAAATCACGATGGCGGCGGTGCAGTGTTTGGGCAGTCTCGGCTTCATGATGCCTCTCCTTGTTCGTCCCGAGGGGCCGCCGGACGCCGGCCGAGGATGCTGATGGCCTTGTTGGTGCTGTTCGCGCCGTAGCTGGCGCAGATGTAGGCCAGGTAGAAATCGAAGTGCAGGCTGCCTTTATATGCCTGCCAGCCGATCACCGCGCTGCACACCAGATGCCCGCTGAGCATCACGACTTTGGACAGGCTGGCGGCCTCGCCGCCGAATCCGGTCAGTAAGCCCCTCATAGATACGCTCCCAATCTCGCGGCGGCGGTTTCCAACTGCGCGCGCGTTGCCGCGTCCAATTCCTTTTCCGCATACACGGCCAGATAGCCTGCCACGCGTCCGCCTTTTTTAACGGGGTAGCGGTATACCCGCCGCACGCCGTAGCCGTGTGCCAGCAGGTCGGTATTCAGGCTCGGCGTTTCGTCCGCCGTGCCGTCGGCAAAGTAAAAACCCTGCTTCTCCGGCTGCCACGCCGACACGCCACTCTGCCCGGCCAGGATTCTCTCCACCGTGGACTTGCCGCTTAAAATCGGCAGCCACGACAGCCCGATTTCCGACACCATGCGCCGTTCGTCCTGCTTGGTTTTGGCAAATACCAACAGCCGCCCCTGATATTCGTAGGGGTTGCTGCTCGGTACGAATTTGTAGCCCAAAACAGCCTGCAGGTCCGCCATCGCCACGCCGTCCGCCGCGCTTTCGGCTTCTTTGTTTTCCACAAAGCCGTGCGGGGACTGCAGGTAGGGCGCGGCCGACCCTTCTTTGCGCGCCCCTTCGATTGCCGTTTCTGCACCGG
>NZ_LXSM01000010.1:0-9694 GCF_001648395.1 Eikenella sp. NML03-A-027
GTTGGCGGGGTCTCTAATCATCAATCTCGGAGCGGCGGCATGGAGACTGACGACTACGCGAATCATAAACGATTTGCCCTCAGAAATCCAGGGGTAAGGCAAAGGGCACCGGTTGCCCGATGCCCTGCCGCCTAAGCGGTCTTCAAGCCCCTAAAGGGAACAGCCGCATTCTACACCTGATGCGCCAGACACGGAATCATGCCGTCTTCATACGGAGAGGTGATGTAGCTGACGAGATGGCGGTAGATTTTGCCGCCCTTCACCGTAACGGCGTAGTAGGCGTTGCGGTTCAGGTTGAACGGGATATTGGCCTGATTGGCAAACAGCTTCGGCACGGTTTCCATTTCCCCAGTCTGCACATGCCGCCCCTGCAATGCCAGAGAATGCACATAAGCCACCGCAGAGGGCAGCAGCGGGGCGGCGATTTGGTCGATATGCGCCACACCGAAGCGCTGATGCACCATGCGGTAGGCTGCCGAATAATCGATACCGCAGCGGGCGACCAGCAGCTTGACCGCATCCACCAGGCCGCGCCGTTCGTCTATCGTGGTTTGGGCAGATGGCAGAGCTTCGGGAGCGTGCAGGCTACCTGAAATTACTGCATCGAAGGTTCGGATAACCTGTAAGAAGAATTTGGCACTAATCCAAGTAGCGTAGGCATACACCAATTCTTTGCATGCGTAAGTGCCGCGTTTGCTGCCGCCATGCACTATTTGGATAACTTGTTGATTTTCTTTCAAGGCTGGATTTTCAGACTTGGAAACTTCATCAACTAATTCAATGGTTTGTTGTAATTACAGCCAGTTAGCTGGTTTATGACGTGGTTCGCCACCACTGGCTTTATGTAAATCATTGAGGGAATAGAGGTTGTCGAATTGACGGATAGCCACATTGGCTACAGAGATTGCGTTCATGATGAACTCCTTGTGAATTTAGTTAGGATTGCCGCTGAATGGGCGGCGGGCTTCAACTACCGTTCACAAGTACGGCTCGCAGTATTCCCCGAAGGTGTTGTATTTCTGCGTATAGACCCGCCATTGGAGGCTACCTGAAAAATATCAGGCACAAAAAATGCGCACTGACGGGGCGGATATCCGCTTGTGATTTAGTAGTGCGCTCATCATAAACAAAACCCCCTGCAAATGCAAGGGGCTACCTGAAACTATCCGGCCACATGGGCGATATCGTATTGCGCCTGCGACAGCTGGCCGTGCCGGTGCAGCCAGCCGGCCACTTCCGGCCACGAATACAGGGCAGAGCCGCTGCCCACCCCATACATCGGCGCAGGGAACCCGCCGCCGCGTTTGCCGGTGGCGTAGTTAGAGAGGGCAGCGCGGGTCAGTCCGGCGCGGGCGGCCATCTCGGCCAAGGTAGCCACCCCGGATTCCTGCAACACCAAATCGCCGAAACCGGCAGCACGGATATTGTCTAGGGCGCTGCGCACGGCAGCTTCGGCACTCTCGGCCTCACGGTCGAATTCGAGATATGGGGTTTGGTTATAGAAGCACAGCAGCGCATCGTCGCAGCCCGCTTCATACAGGCGGTCTTCCAAATCGTGCAGGTCGGTATCGCGGATGAGGATGCTGAAATGGTAGGTATTCATGGGTCACTCCTGTTCGGGCAGGCATTCGTTTACTTTACGGATGATTTGTTTGGCATGGTTTTCCGGATTGCGCGGTGTGCTCCACACGCTCATTTGGTGTTCGGTATGTCCTTGCAGACAACGCAGGCGGCAGAACGCATGGGCGGACTTGCCGGCGGGAACAACCGCCCAGCCGTGCTGCTCGGCATAAGCCAATGCGGCTCGGATATGTTTGTTGGGGTGCTTGCCCATGCTGTTTGCCTGATTGATTAAGGTTGCTTGATTATAGTGAAATCGTTTGCAGATGTAAACACAGAGAAGAAAGGAATACCCATGACATGGATATTGAAATACTGGAAGCCGCTACTCGGCGGTGTGGTACTGCTGGCCGTGATATGCGGCGAAGTGCAATACGGCAGGCAACGCTACCAAGCGGGCTATGCTGCGGCCACGGCAGCCATCAATGCCAAACTGGCCGAGCAAAAGCAGAAGCATCAAAAAACCGCCCATACGGCAAGCGTGGAATATCAACAAGAGAAGTCCGAAGCGGACGAGAAAGTGAGGGTAAGGCGTGAAGTGGTACAGCAAATTATCGAGCGGCCTGTGTTTACTGGCGATTGCGTTGATGCTTCCGGGGTGCAAGTCCTCAACGCCGCCATTGCCGAGCGCCATTGAGCCGCCGGCCGATTTGGCTATGCCCTGCCCAAGGCTGCCCGAATTGTCGGGAACAACGGGCAAGGTGATGCTGCCGTGGGCGCTGGAAGTGGTGCATCTGTATAACGACTGTGCGGCACGACATGATGGGTTGATTAAGGCATGGCCACGCTAGTCCAGCATTTGCGCAATATCCGCCATATCAGGGCGGTATACACATTGAGCAGTATTCTTAAATCCTGGTGGCCGCTGATTTTTGCCAGCACTTCAATCGGTACTTTTTTGGATAAACGTGTGGGAGCTTCGCGGCGGGTATCGTGAAAATGCAGGTCGATAATGCCGCAGTTATCCCGCGCCCGCCTAAATAACACGTCCAAACTTTTGGCATCCACGTTAAATACCCACACATCATCAATGCCGCGCAGTTGCTCGAGCAGTTCCAGCGCACGCTTGGATAATGGCACGTCTCGGCTGTCGCCGTTTTTGGTAATCTGTAGATGGGCAAGGCGGCGCGTGAAATCCACATCTGCCCATTTCAGGCCGTAAATTTTGCCTGCCCGCATGGCAGTTTCGATGGTGAATAGAACGGCAATGGCTACCCGTTGTACAATCAGTTCCGACTTGCCGTCCGGCTGATATAAGAGAGCGGCGCAGATATTGGTAATCTCTTGTTCGGTTGGCCACCTAGTTCTCTCTCTGCCTTTTTTCGGGTTGCTGATTTTGCGTACGAGGTTCTCGCGCAGCAGCCCCCATTCTTTCATGGCATGTTCGCAGATGCCGGCTAGCCTTTCAAGCGGGCATGTAAATCCTGCACGCTATACACACCAAGGAGGTTGAAGCTTTTCATCCCTTCGCTCATGGCTTCGCCACCGGCCACGGTGGTGTATTGCGGTACGCGTTGGGTGAGGGCGCTGCGGCGGATGCTGTGGCTGTCGGCGATGGATTGCGGGTTGCTGGCCACGGTGTTTACCACCAGCGCGATTTCGCCGTTTTTAATCGCGTCCACAATGTGCGGGCGGCCTTCGGGCACTTTGTTGACTGCCTGTACCACCACGCCGTGCTCTTTCAGGTAGCCTGCAGTACCGCGCGTGGCGCAGACGCCGTAGCCTAAGGCTTGGAAGTTTTGCGCGGTTTGGACGATGATCGGCTTGTCTTCTTCGCGCACGGAAAGGAAGATTTTGCCGGTGGCGGGCATGCGTTCTCCGGCGCCGAGCTGGGCTTTGAGGTAGGCTTCGCTAAAGGTCTCTCCTACGCCCATCACTTCGCCGGTGGAGCGCATTTCTGGGCCGAGAATGGTGTCCACGCCGGGGAATTTGATGAAGGGGAACACGGCTTCTTTAACGGCATAGAAATCGGGGACGACTTCTTTTTCCACGCCTTGCTCTTGCAGGGAAATGCCTGCCATGCAGCGCGCACCGACTTTGGCGAGCGGCACGCCGGTGGCTTTAGAGACGAAGGGAACGGTGCGGCTGGCGCGCGGGTTCACTTCCAACACGAACACTACGCCGTCCTGCACGGCAAACTGTACGTTCATCAGGCCGACCACGCCCAGCGCGTAGGCCATGGCTTTGGTTTGGCGGCGGATTTCGTCTTGGATTTCTTCGCTGAGCGAGTAGGGCGGCAGCGAGCAGCCGGAGTCGCCGGAGTGGATGCCTGCCTGTTCGACGTGCTGCATGATGCCGCCGATAACGACGTCTTTGCCGTCTGAAACGCAGTCCACATCGACTTCAATCGCGTTGTTCAGGAAGAAGTCGAGCAACACGGGGCTGTCTTCGGATACCTGCACGGCTTCGCGCATGTATTTTTGCAGCTCTTCGGCGGAGTGGACGACCTGCATGGCGCGGCCGCCGAGGACGTAAGACGGGCGCACGACCAGCGGATAGCCGATTTCTTCGGCTTTGACGAGCGCTTCTTCTTCGTTGTGGGCGATGCGGTTGGGCGGCTGGCGCAGGCCTAAGTCGTTTAACACTTTTTGGAAGCGTTCGCGGTCTTCGGCGGCGTCGATGCTGTCGGCGGACGTGCCGATGATGTTCACGCCGTTTTCAACCAGCGCGTTGGCAAGTTTGAGCGGGGTTTGGCCGCCGTAATGCACAATCACGCCCCACGGGTCTTCGGTGCGGACGATTTCCAACACGTCTTCCAGCGTCAGCGGCTCGAAATAGAGGCGGTCGCTGGTGTCGAAGTCGGTGGACACGGTTTCGGGGTTGCAGTTCACCATAATCGTTTCAAAGCCCGATTCGCGCAGGGCGAGCGCGGCGTGAACGCAGCAGTAGTCAAACTCGATGCCCTGACCGATGCGGTTCGGACCGCCGCCGAGAATCATCACTTTTTTACGGTCGGAAGGACGTGCTTCGCATTCTTCTTCGTAAGTGGAATAGAGGTAGGCGGTTTCGGTGGCGAACTCGGCGGCGCAGGTATCGACGCGCTTATACACGGGATGCAGGTTCAGCGCGTAGCGGTGTTCGCGCACTTCTTTTTCAGGTAGCCCCAAAAGCTGCGCGATGCGTTTGTCGGAGAAGCCTTTGCGTTTCAGACGACGTAGGGCGGCGAAATCCAAATCTTGCAGGCAGCCTGCACTGACCTGCTGCTCTTCTTTCACCAAGTCTTCGATTTGCGCCAAGAACCAAGGATCGATGGCGCAGATTTCGTGGATTTCTTCCAGCGTGAAGCCTGCGCGGAACGCGTCTGCCACAAACAGCATACGCTCAGGGCCGGGGTTGGCCAGTTCGCGGCGGATTTCCGCTTTGTCGGAGCTTCTCGGATTGAAGCCGCACAAACCTGTTTCCAAGCCGCGCAGGGCTTTTTGGAAGCTTTCCTGAATCGTGCGGCCCATCGCCATCACTTCGCCCACCGATTTCATCTGCGTGGTCAGGCGGTCGTCTGCGGCGGGGAATTTTTCAAACGCAAAACGCGGGATTTTGGTTACCACATAGTCGATGGAAGGCTCGAACGACGCGGGCGTACGGCCGCCTGTAATATCGTTGCGCAACTCGTCCAGCGTAAAGCCGACCGCCAGTTTTGCTGCCACCTTCGCAATCGGGAAGCCTGTTGCTTTGGAAGCCAGCGCGGACGAACGGCTCACACGCGGGTTCATCTCAATCACAATCATCTCGCCGTTTTCAGGGTTTACCGCAAACTGCACGTTCGAGCCGCCCGTGTCCACGCCGATTTCGCGCAATACCGCCAAGCTTGCGTTGCGCATGATTTGGTATTCTTTGTCCGTCAGCGTTTGCGCAGGGGCAACCGTAATCGAGTCGCCCGTATGCACGCCCATCGGGTCGAAGTTTTCAATCGAGCAAATGATGATGCAGTTGTCGTTTTTATCGCGCACCACCTCCATCTCGTACTCTTTCCAGCCGAGCACGGACTGCTCAATCAGCAGCTCATGCGTGGGCGAGGCGTCGAAACCGCGTTCGCAAATCGCCAAAAACTCGTCTTTATTGTAGGCAATGCCGCCGCCCGAACCGCCCATCGTGAAAGACGGACGAATCAGCGTCGGGAAGCCGACCTGTTCCTGCGCCGCCAAGGCTTCGTTCATCGTGTGGCAGACAAAAGATTTCGGGCAGGAGAGACCGATTTTCTCCATCGCTTCCTTAAAGCGGCCGCGGTCTTCCGCCTTGTCGATCGCGTCTTCCGTTGCGCCGATTAACTCGACATTGTATTTCGCCAGCACGCCGTTGCGCGCCAAATCCAGCGCACAGTTCAGTGCGGTCTGGCCGCCCATCGTGGGCAGAATCGCATCGGGACGCTCCTTGGCGATAATCTTCTCCACCGTCTGCCACATAATCGGCTCGATGTAGGTAACATCCGCCATTTCAGGGTCGGTCATGATGGTGGCGGGGTTGGAATTCACCAGAATGACTTTATAGCCTTCTTCACGCAAAGCTTTGCAGGCCTGTGCGCCCGAATAGTCAAATTCGCAGGCCTGACCGATGACGATAGGGCCGGCGCCGATGATAAGGATGGATTTTAGGTCGGTACGTTTGGGCATGGGTGGGGTCTCTAGTTCTAAGTTGTAAGAATATTAAAGGTCTAGTTCAGTATAAATTTCTTTATCTATTCTAAAATCATTTTTGTCTTCATCGGCAACAGCTATATATCTTTTGTGGCCACGTTCATCATATCTGTAAAATCTTTTTACTATTCCATCTTTATTAGGTTTGGGTTTAATTTCTAGCTCAAATTTCCCAATGATTAGTTTTTCAAAAACGCCTTTGTTAACAATAATGAATCCTTCAGACATATTATTATCCTCATCTTAATAATAATTACATTATCATGACATATGGTATCCCTGAAATATTTCCCCTGAAATATTTCCTAAGCAAGCCGTAGCCTGCATGTAGGGTGTGTGCGGTACGCACGCATGCGTTTCCCGTTTCTCTTGCCGCCCCAACCCACCGCGTGCGTGCCGCAAGGCACGCACCCTACTAATGGATTCAAAGAATGTTTGAATAGTCCTTGCTCCAAAAGGCTACCTGAAAATCGGCAAATCCTTTTTAGCTTCGCAGAAACTCGGCCTTGCTCTGCAAGACATCATTTTCAGGTAGCCTTTCTTTGGTGTTTAGCGGGAAATTAGGCTGACGGTGAAGTTGGTTTCGCCGCGTGCGTCTTCAAAGAGGCCGATGTTGTAGCGATGGGCCTGGCCGCAGGCGCGGACGGTCCACACTTCTCGCACCTGCATGCGGCCGTGCACTTTGTGGGCGCTGTTGATTCTGCTGTGTACGGATTCGATGTTGCGGCAGTTGAACGAGGCGGCTTCGGCGGTGCGCACGACTTTGAGCACGTCGTCGCGCAGGATGTTGTCGCTGCCGAAAGTGGCGCTTTTGCCGCTGAAGGCTTGGCTGCCGAGGCTGGAGCAGGCGGAAAGGGCGAGGGCGGCGAGGAGGGGGATGAGTTTGCGCATGGGGATTCCTTAATTCGGCAAAGATGGGGCGCGAGGCCAAATGCCGCCAATTATACGGCAATCTGTTTTGCTTTTCAGGTGGCCTGAGCAGTTATTTCTATCTGAATGAGTCTACCTGAAACCGTAGCTAAAACTCGATTCCGGCCAGCCACAGGCTCACGGCGAAGCCGATAAAGAGCAGGCCGGTGGCGGCGGTGCAGGCGGTGGTCACACGCCGGTGGCGGCGGAACAGGTTGGCGAGGCGGTGGCCGGCGAAAACGAGCAGGGTGAGGTAGCTGAAGCTGACGGTTTGCATCACCAGTGCCAGCAGCAGGAAGGAGAGGGCGGGGTGCGGATAGGCGGGATCGACAAACTGAACGAAAAACGACAGCAAAAACAGGATGGCTTTGGGGTTGGTGAGGCTGAGCAGCAGGGCGCGTTTGAAGATGTGCCCGGTGGGCGGGGTGGGCGGCAAACCGGCTGCCAAAACGGGCGGAGGGGCAAACCATTTGCGCAATGCGCCGCGCAAAAGGCCGAAGCCGATGTAGGCCAGATACAGGCCGCCGGCGAGCTTCATGGCGTGAAATAGGGCGGGATAGAGCTTGAGCACGGTGCCGGCACCGAGTACGGTGAGCAGGATCAACACTAAATCGCCCAGCAGCACGCCGAATACGGCGCGGTAGGCTTTGCGCGCGCCGTGTTGTGCGGCTACGGAGAGGCAAAACATGCTGTTCGGGCCGGGCATGATGATGAGGATGATGGTGCCGATTAGGTAGGAGAGGGGATTGATGATGCCGAACATGGTTTTCAGGTAGCCTTTTATGGAGGCGGCTATTTTAATGAGGCAGGCGGGGTGTAGGCTACCTGAAAACTATCGCGCCGATTTATTCCACCGTTTGCCTGTTGCCCCGCAGGCGGTTAAACTGCCCGCCAATTTGCCCCCTTCATTAAAGAGAACGCTATGTTTTTCATCCTCTCGCCCGCTAAAAACCTAAACGAAACCGCCGCCGCGTCCACCAAAGAACACAGCCAGCCCGCGCTGCTTGAGCAGTCTGCCATCCTGATGGCGCAACTGCGCGAGCTGGCGCCGCAGGATTTGTCGGCGCTGATGGGCGTGTCGGACAAAATCGCCCGCCTCAACGCCGAGCGCAATGCGGCCTGGCAGCCGCCTTTCAGCCTGCAAAACGCCAAGCAGGCGGTGTATTTGTTTAACGGCGATGTGTATGAAGGCCTCGATGCCGAGAGCCTCGCCCCGCCGCAAATCGATTGGCTGCAAGGCCATGCCGGCCTGCTTTCCGGCCTCTACGGCCTGTTGCGCCCCTTAGATTTGATCCAGCCCTACCGTTTGGAAATGGGCACCAAGCTGGCCAACCCGCGCGGTAAGGATTTATACGCCTTCTGGGGCGGCCTGATTACCGAATTGCTGGCCGAACGCATGGCCGAGGCGCAAACCGATGTGCTGGTGAACCTGGCTTCGCAGGAATATTTTAAGGCCGTGCAGCCGGCCAAACTCGGCGGCCGCCTGATTACCCCCGTGTTCCAAGACGAGAAAAACGGCCGCTACAAAATCATCAGTTTCTACGCCAAACGCGCCCGCGGCCTGATGCTGCGCTATGCCGCCGAACGCGCCCTCACCGAGCCGGAGCAGCTGTTGGATTTCAACAGCGAGGGCTACACCTTCTGCGCGGCGGCTTCTTCGGAAAACGAATGGGTGTTCCGGCGCGGCAAGCAGTGATGCGCGGCAGGCTGTGATGGGGAAGCGGAGGCTACCTGAAATTTGGGAATGCAGCCGGGGCGGCATTTTCGTTTTGGGCCGGTGTTTTCAGGTAGCCTTTTGTCGAGCCCACACTAATCGGCTTTGCTGTTTTCTTCTCCTTTGCCAACCGACAGCGGTGCATTGTTTTGCACCGCGTGCCGCCACATCAAGTAGGCTACCTGAAACCCAACCGGGCGTTTTCAGGTAGCCTGCTGGTATTTTGGGGAGAGTCCCTCGGCCGAATGTGGTTTTTATGTTACGTTTTTTCGCAGCGGCAACTCGGGGCTTGCTCGGCGCGTGAGGCCAGGTATTAAGCGGCTTTCGGGGCAACGGGTTGGGTGCCGGTTGAGTAATGTGCCAATTAAAAAAGGTGGCTAATTTGGCTGATTTGGCCGCCAGGGGAAATTATGGGTTTTGCAGCGGGCGATCAGAGTTTATAATCCGCCCAAAATTGAGTTGCGGTGCTGGCGCGCCGCGTGTGCGTAACAACGTATAGCTAAAATCATTTTTCGTTGCTGTTCAATAATTTATGGCAGAAAAGGTTTTGGCTATATGCTTTTTTGAAAGGAACCGAAATGAGTTCTTTCGATGGTGGTTCTGCTGCGGCGGTGGCCGCGGCGCCCGCACCTGCTTCTTCCGGCGGCACCAAAGTGCGTCGTCATTTAAAGTCGCGCCATCTCTCGATGATCTCCATCGGCGGCAGCATCGGCACCGGCCTGTTTATGGCCAGCGGCAGCGCCATCCATATGGCGGGCCCGGGCGGCGCATTGGTGGCTTATGCCGCTATCGGCCTGATGGTGTATTTCCTGATGACTTC
>NZ_LXSM01000011.1:0-131402 GCF_001648395.1 Eikenella sp. NML03-A-027
GCTGAACCGTAAAACTGACAACAAAACCGTGCCGTAAGGAACAGCGAAGATGCGGACTATACGCCTACCAAAATATTTTGTCAAATACCGAAAAACAAAATATCCACAAACAAAAACTAAAGCACTAAGACGGAAGAAATTTCATTAGCAGAAAATTGCGTACCACATCTGCCACCACTCTCATCCATCCCCTTTTCTAGTTACTAGTTAAACGACATAGAATATACGCCGTTAAAAACATCCCATAGGTTTCCAGTATGAATTTCCCGCCCTGCCAAGCTCCCTTCATCCGCCCACGCCGGATGCGTAGAGATGATTTTTCTCGTTGCCCGATGCGTAAGCATCCCCTCACTTAATCTACCCTGTATTCGTGCTGGAGCAATGCTCTGGCAACGAGCCCATTCCTTTCCATGCCCGACATTGAGCGGCAAACCTTGGATAACCTGCTGCACCAAGCTGAGCAAGCTTGCGAACTGGGCATTCCCATGCTGACCTTATTTCCTGCTTCAGTGCCGCATAAAGACCTAACTGCCAGCGAAGCCTACAACCCAGAAGCATCGTACCGCACACCGTGCGCGCCTTGCGCGACCGCTCTCCCGAGTTGGGCATGATGACTGATGTAGTACTCAACCCCTACACCAGTCACGGCCAAGACAGCTTGATTGATGAAAATGGCTACGTATGTATTATAATGATGAAACCGTAGAAGTGCTGATTAAATAAGCATATGCCACGCTGAAGCCGGCGTACAAGTGGTTGCCCCTCCGATATGATGGACGGTCGTATTGGCTCCATCCACGCGCCATCCACGAAGCCTTGGAAGATGCCGGCCACATCCATACCCGACTGATGGCCTATTCTGCTAAATTATGCTTCCACCTTCTACGGTCCGTTCCGCGATGCAGTGGGCAGTTCCGCCAACTTAGGCAAGGCTGACAAACGCACTTATCAAATGGGTCTCGCCAACAGCAACAAAGCCTTGCACGAAATCGCGCTCGACTTACAGGAAGGTACAGACATGGTGATGGTGAAGCCTAGCCTGCCCTATCTCAATGCCATCCGCTGCATGAAAGACCAATTCGGCGTACCCTCCTATGCCTACCAAATATCCAGCGAATACACCATGCTCCAAGCCGCCATCAAAAACGGCTGGCTTGACGGCAACAAAGTTATCCTCGAAAGCCTGCTCGCCTTTAAACGCACCACCGCAGAGGCATTCTCACCTAATTACGCCATTGAAGCGGCCAAACAGCTAAGCTAACCGCCCAAGCCGGGCTCACCTGCATCCCCTGCGCCCCAAAGCCCGCACATTACAGGCCGTCCGGTACAGCCAGCACAAAAACACCAAACCCGAACACAGCAGCAAACCAACCAACACCCAAGTTCCAGACACTGCCACCCTGCCAAGTTGCCGGGTTCCCCTGCCGACAATTCCAGCCAACCCAACGCCTTCAACAAAGCTGTTCCCACCAGCCAACTCAATAATTGGCTCAGGCACACCAATACCGCTAAAAGTTGCACCCGCTGAGTAAGGCTAGCTTAGGCGAAATGTGTATTCACGCTGTCGTTTAGTCATCATATTGCCCCTTGAGTTAAACGTTTGAGGCTACCTGAAACCCTCATCACACTTTCAGGTGGCCTTTCTGCATTCAAATCACTTAGGCGGCAATCACATGCCCTGTTTCAAGCTGGCTTCGATGAAGTCGTCCAAATCGCCGTCGAGCACGGCTTTGGTGTTACCGGTTTCGTGGCTGGTGCGCAAGTCTTTGATGCGGGAAGAATCGAGCACGTAGGAGCGGATCTGGCTGCCCCAGCCCACGTCTGATTTGCCTTCTTCCAGCGCCTGTTTTTCTTCGTTGCGTTTGCGCATTTCCAGCTCGAACAGTTTGGCGCGCAGCATTTCTTCGCACACGCGGCGGTTGTCGTGCTGCGAGCGGCTGTTTTGCGACTGCACCACGATGCCGGTGGGAATATGCGTCATGCGCACGGCGGAATCGGTTTTGTTGATGTGCTGGCCGCCGGCGCCGGATGCGCGGAAGGTGTCGGTACGCACGTCTGCCGGGTTGATTTCCACTTCAAAGCTGTCGTCCACTTCGGGATAGACGAACACGGAAGCGAAGGAGGTGTGGCGTTTGTTGTTGGAATCGAATGGGGAGTGGCGCACGAGACGATGCACGCCGGTTTCGGTACGCAATAGGCCGTAGGCGTATTCGCCTTCCAAGCGGATGGTGGCGCGATTGATACCGGCAATTTCGCCGTCGTCCTGCTCCATGATTTCCACTTTGAAGCCCTTGCGCTCGCCATAGCGCACATACATGCGCAGCAGCATACCGGCCCAGTCTTCGGCTTCAGTACCGCCGGCGCCGGCAGTGATATCGATAAAGCAGTTGTTCACGTCGGCAGGCTGGTTGAACATGCGCTTGAATTCAAGCTCGGCCATTTGTTTTTCCAGCTCGGCTACATCTTCCTCAATCGCGGCAAAGCTGTCTTCATCGCCCTCTTCCAGCGCCATATCGATAAGCAGGCGGTTGTCGTCGATGCCGCCGGCGATGTTGTCGAGCGTGAGCACGATGCCTTCGAGCACTTTGCGCTCTTTGCCGATTTCTTGGGCGCGTTTGGGATCGTTCCAAAGCTCAGGATCTTCGGATAGGCCGACCACTTCTTCCAGCCGGTCTTTTTTGCCGTCGTAATCGAGATACACGCGAATTTCGACACTGCGTTTTTCCAAGTCGGCGAGGGTGTTGTTGAGTAGGTTGATGCGTTCGGCTTCCATAATTATTGTCTTGGTGTTTAATGCGTTAAATTTAAGGGGCGTATTGTAACAGATTCGGGAAGGCTGCCCGAAAGCCGGAGCGTATTTTTCAGGTAGCCTTCAATCCATGAGGCTACCTGAAAAAGCGCAGCCCCCGAATTCTCCTCTATTAGAATTCGGGGGCTGCTTTTAGCAGGTTTGTCTAAACTGTATTCAGACCGGCTTGCTGCAATCGATTAGTACGGCTCTTTCAGGTCGAATTTTTTGCCTGCAACCTGGCCGTAGATCAGCCAGCCGAAGAAGGTTACCAAACCGCCGCCGAGCATGGCGTCTGCGCCTGAACCATACAGGGCGTAGAAGCTGTAGATATTACCAATCAGGGCAACGATGGTGGTTACTTTCAACTCGCCAGCCGGCACGTTGCTGACTTTCTGCATGACATACAGGGCAGACATAGACAGTACGTAGGGCACGAGGTTGGTTACTACAGCCAAGTTCACCAATACGTCGAACTGCTCACTCAAGCTCGGGCTTATGGTCATCAGGGAAAGCAGGGTTTGAACCACGCACAGGATGATCATACCTACCAACGGAGTGTTAGATTTGGTAACAGAGCTGAACGCTTTGGGGAAGTAACCTTGGTCAGCACTGGATTTGAACACTTGGGCCACAGTGAACTGCCAACCCAACAGGGAACCAGTACAAGCCAGCACCATCAAACCCATTACCACTTTGCCGATAGTCGGGTTAAAGATTTGGGCAAACACCAAACCAAACGGGCCATCGGAAGCAGCCAAAGCAGCATTATCGACAATACCGGCTACTACGTTGGTAGAAACGATATAAATTACCGCAGTCATCAGGGTACCGCCCAATACAGCGATCGGCACGTTTTTCTCAGGGTTTTCTACGGCATCAGAGTTTGCACAGGCAGATTCCAAGCCAAGGAATGACCACAAGGTGATTGAGATGGATTTCGGCAGTGCTTCAAACACACCGTAGTTATGCGGGTTCCAAGCGGCAGCATATTTAGCGCCATCAAACCAGAACCAGCCGATAATGGAAATACCAACCACCGGAATCACCACGCCCCACACGGTGAAGCTGCCGATGCGGCCGGTGATGGATGCGCCGCCGAAGTTGGCAACCGTGGTTACCCATACGAAGATAATGGTCCACATGGCTACTTGCTGCGGAGAAAGCTGCCATTCCATCAACTGGGCAAGGTAGCCTACTGCGGTAATAGCAATAGCGATGTTGGCAATTACAAGAGAAACGGCGTAGGTGTAGTTGGCAATAAAGTTACCGGATCTACCGAAGGCATACTCGGCATAACCACCCATACCACCAGCATTTTTACTGAAGCGGCCACACTTGGCGAACGCGTAAGCCAAGGCCAGAGAGCCACCAGCGGTAACTAGCCACGATAAAATAGAAATCGTACCAACCTGAGCCAATTTGGCCGGCAACAGGATGATGCCTGAGCCCATCATATTTACCATGGTGAGAATGGTCAGTTGCACCACGCCCATCTTGTTTTGAGAGGTTGACATATACTTAATCCTTCTTAATGCAGCAGGCGGGTTTAACCAATATTCTGGCGAAGCCTGCGCTGCCGCGCAATCAAATTTATCTAACAAAGGCTACCTGAAACCGTTTCAGGTAGCCTGATACGGCTTATTAGCCTTTAACCACTACATGACCGAAAGCACGGCGGCTGCCGTCTTCCACGGTCTGCAGATATACACCTTGCAGCTCAGGTTCGAAACCAGGCAAGCAGTTGATGCCTTCTTCGAGAGCCAGGAAGTATTTCTGCACTGCACCACCCCAAACTTCGCCCGGGATAGTACACAGTACGCCCGGAGGATAAGGCAGAGCACCTTCAGCAGCGATTTGACCAGCGATTTCGCTCAAGCGAACCAGTTTCACTTCGTTGCGGATGAAGGCTTGCTGTGCGTCGTAGGGCAGCATAGCTTGTTTCGGCCAGCCATCGGCACGGAACATCTCGCTCTGCAACTGTTTCATGTTGTTGCGTTTGTAGAAGTCGTGCATTTCTTGGCACAGGCGACGGATGGTGTAGCCTTTGTAGTACTCAGCATTGCGGCCGTATACAGTGGGCACCACTTCGCTCATCGGGCTGTCAGCTTCGATGTGTTTTTCGAAGCGAGAGATCAGAGCAACCAAGTGTTCCATCTTAGCCAGATCTTCGGCTGGAGTCATCAGGAACAGAATGGAGTTCAAGTCGCATTTTTCCGGAACGATACCGTTGTCGCGCAGGAAGTTAGCCAAAATGGTAGCTGGTACACCGAAGTCTTCGTATTCACCGGTTTCCACGTTGATACCAGGAGTGGTCAACAGGAATTTGCACGGGTCAACAAAGTATTGGCCTTTACCGTAGCCAGGGAAGGAGTGCCATTTAGCGCCCGGCTCAAATTCGAAGAAGCGCAGATCTTGAGCAATCTTCTCGGTCGGGTAAGATTCCCACGGTTTGCCGTCGATGGTTTCCGGAATAAACGGTTTGATCAGCTTGCAGCTTGCACGCAGCATCTTACGAGCTTCAATACCTACGGTTACGCAGTCGCGCCACAGGTTGCGGCCTACTTCACCATCCAAAACCCGAGCGTTCACGTCCAGAGAAGCGAACATCGGGTAGAACGGGCTGGTAGAAGCATGAATCATGAACGCATTGTTGAAGCGTTTGTGGCTGCAATAGCGTTTCTGGCCTTTAATGTGGCTGTCTTTTTTGTGAATCTGAGAAGCTTGAGAGAAGCCAGCCAGTTGTTTGTGTACGGATTGGGTAACGAAGATGCCAGGATCGTTTTCGTTCAGTTCCAGCAACATCGGTGAGCAATCGCGCATCATCGGGATGAATTGCTCGTAACCTACCCAAGCAGAGTCAAACAGGATGTAGTCGCACAAGTGACCAATGCGGTCTACTACTTGGCGAGCATTGTAGATGGTACCGTCGTAAGTACCCAACTGAATAATAGCCAAGCGGAACGGACGTTCTTCTTTAGCACGCTCCGGAGCAACTTTAGCCAGTTGTTCGCGGATGTAAGCTTCTTCGAAGCAGGTGTTGTCGATACCGCCGATGAAGCCGTAGGGGTTACGGGTGGTTTGTAGATAAACTGGAATAGCGCCGCCAGTAATCAGCGCGCCGATGGTGTTAGATTTGTGGTTATTGCGGTCGAACAATACCAGGTCTCCTTTAGCCAAGAGAGCATTGGCCACCACTTTATTGGAAGAAGAAGTACCGTTCAGAACGAAATAGGTCTTGTCGGCATTGAACACTTTGGCAGCGTATTGCTGGGCTGCACAAGCAGGTCCTTCGTGGATCAGCAAATCACCCAAGCGAACGTCGGCATTGCACAAGTCGGCGCGGAATACGTTTTCACCGAAGAATTCGTAAAATTCGCGGCCGGCAGGGTGTTTGCGGTAGAACTGTCCACCTTGGTGTCCGGGGCAGTCGAACTGGGCGTTACCGATATTTACATACTGCTTCAGCGTACCGAAAAAAGGAGGGGCAAGTTTGGAACCATATTGATTTACGGCAGTATCCACTTGGCGGCCATAGTATTCTTCATTGCCGCGACCTAATTGAATCACGCCGTTCACACGGGTCAACAGGCTTTCGGGCACGCTCTCGCCGGGCTGCAGAGCAACAAATACCGGAATACCGAAGCCGGTGGCTTCAACCTGCTCTACAGCCTTGGCTGCGTCAGCAGTAGAAGCAACAACGGCACCAATACCTGCGAGGTCGGCACCTTGCACGTCCACCACATCTAACTCAGTGGTGAAGCCCTGTTGAACAGACGGGCTGGCTGCTACTTTCAAAAACGTCATATCAAACTCCTATGTGTTTAAAAACACCGCCGCCAAACCACAGCGGCAGCAATGGGAAAACTCTTTATTGGAGTGATGAGTGTATGTTATGTTTTGTGTTTTTGTGTAGTTTTGTGAATCAGTCATCTTGCTCCGCATTCCACCTAAACAAAATTTAGCATTTTGCTTTATTATTAACCAAACAATAAGTGCTAAATTCTCTGTGCGCTTAAATGAAAACGGTTCACATCTCTATTTCTTTATATGCTAACACAGCGCAATTCTTAAAATTTTTCCCTTGCTGCGCAGTGAAATATTAGCATAACTGCCAAACAACTGCCAAATATTTTTCGCTTGAAAAGCAACAAAAAACAACCCTACTGACCGTAAGTCTATTATTTGTAAAAACAAGTTATGTAAAAATTTCTTTACACGAAACGGAAATTGCCCCTTTCCAGGCAGAAAATATGGCCTGAAAGGCAAAAAACTACCTGAAATCCAGGTAGTCTTTTGTCAGCACGTTATTGAACCACATCATCAAAATCAAATGGGCTGGGTATTCTTTTCCAGCCATGCTTTAGCTGCACCTTCGGTATGTGGGGCCAGTTTTTCGCGCACGAGAGAGTGGTAGTCGTTTAGCCAAGCGGCTTCGTCGTCGCTCAACATACTGCGTTCGATAAGCTGCGTATCAATTGGGCACAGGGTGAGCTGCTCGAAGCACAGGTATTGGCCAAATTCGGTTTCCTTCGGCTGTTTCACGCGACGGTGCACTACCAGGTTTTCAATGCGGATACCCCATTTGCCCGAACGGTATAAACCAGGCTCATTGGAGGTAATCATGTTTTCTTTCATATTGTTGCACTTGAGACCAGAAGTGTTGTAGGCAATTTTCTGTGGACCTTGGTGCACGTTGAGGAAATAACCTACACCGTGGCCGGTACCGTGACCGTAGTCGCACTGCTCTTTCCACAGCGGTGCACGGCAGATGGCATCCAGTACTTGACCGGAGAGATTTTCCGGGAACACTGCTTCGGCTAGGGCAATGTGTGCTTTTAGCACGCGGGTGTAGTCACGTTTCTGCTCGGCAGTAGGCGAACCAATAGGGATAACGCGGGTGATATCAGTGGTACCGTCCAGATAGTGTGCCCCGGAGTCGATCAGCAGGATGCCCTGCCCTGTGATGGTGCTATAGTGCTCGGGTGTAGCGGCATAGTGCGGCAAAGCGGCATTCTCGTTGAAGCCGGCAATAGTATCAAAGCTGAGCGAAATGTAATCGGCCTGACGGCTGCGGTGGTCGATTAACATGGTATCGATATCCAGCTCAGTAACGATTTCGCCGACAGCCAGTTTCTGCTCTAGCTCGGCAAAGAAGCCGCACAAAGCCACGCCGTCACGCACCATAGCATGTTTGGCGTGTTCGATTTCGGCTTCAGACTTGCAGGCTTTAAATAGGGTGCTGGGGTTGATGTCTTTAATTACACGCACGCTGTCGGGCAACTTGCCCAAGGTGTAAACGGCGGTGCGGTCGGGATCGACTAGGAGGCTGCCACTGAGTTTGCCCACGGCATCCACCACGCTGCGGTATTCAGCTACGTCGATTTTGGCTTCGTTCAGCACTTTGCGGCAGGCATCAGTGAGCTTGGTGGGATTCACAAACAGGGTAGCCCGTTCGGCATCAATCAGCAGATAGGAGATAAACAGGGGGTTGAACGGCACGTCATTGCAGCGCAGATTGGTAATCCAAGCGATGTCGTCGAGCGAGGAAACCAAATGACGGTCGGCACCAAACTCTTTCATTGCGGCACGCACACGGGCAAGTTTTTCCGGCACGCTTTCTGGCGAGAATCGGGCTTCGTGTACGAAAATAGGACTTTCCGGCAAGCCGGGGCGGTCGTGCCAGAAGTTATTGAGTAGGTCGGTATCAAGCCGCAGGTAGATGTTTTTCGCAGCAAAATCAGCCTGCATTTCGTGCTTGAGTGAGAGCGACAAACCATCTGCCGGAATGCCGACTACGGAGTTTTCAGGTAGCCTCTCAGCCAACGATTCAACCATGGTGGGGTAGCTCTGGCCGAGTTTCTGCAATACGAAACCGCTGCCTTCGAGCTGGCGTTTGGCCTGTTCCCAATAACGGCTGTCCACCCACAATTCGGCGAAATCAGCGCTCACGGCCAGCGTGCCGACCGAGCCATCAAAGCCGGACAACCAAGCACGGCCGCACCAATGTTCGGGCAAGTATTCGGAAATATGTGGGTCGGCGGAGGGCACAATCCAAACGTCAATTTTCTGTTCTTGCATGGTTTGCCGCAGGGCGGCGAGACGTTGTGCGTGAATATTACTCATAGCTGACTCCTTTGGCAGTTACTGGTAAAGATGCTGTTGATGCAAGGTGTTGCTGCTTTAACTTGTCTGATTGTAAAGTACGCATTTATTGCCGCTTATCGTTGCTATATTAAATATCGCCGGCAGCTGCAAGCCTACCCGAAAACAATCCGCTTACAAAGCGGCAAATATGATTTTTCAAATGCAAAGTTAATGCAATCATATTGCCTAGTTAGAGAAGTATGGAAAACCACCACGACAGCATTTCCCGGCAGGGGTTTTAGTGAGTGGGTAACTTGAGGCTACCTGAAAATCATGCAATTTAGTCTATGTCGCTCAACAGACGGTTCAACATAGGCAGCATCACCAGCAACACCACGCCTGCACTGACGCCGAGGATGCCCAACAGTTGGTAGAATTCAATTACCTTGGTAGCATTATACAACTGGTCGAACAGTACCCCACCCAGTGTGAACCCCAACGAAATGGTAAGGAAATTGAACGATACCATCTGTGTTTTGAATACTTCGGGCGCAATTTTGGTGGCAAACGACAAAGAAATCGGCGAGAGCAGCAGCTCAGCAATGGTAATCGTGAGAATCAGTAGCGCCATTACCACCAGCGGCATAACCTGACCGGAGGAAAGGAAAGGAATGAAGCACAGGTAGGATGCACCCAGAATCACCATCGACAAGGTAAATTTCATGGGTGTTTTCGGCTGGCGGGTGCCCATTTTGGTCCACAGCGCAGCCATCAGGCCGGCAAATACGATAACCCACAGACTCTGTAAAGCGGCCAACCAAGCCACGGGGATTTCAAAGCCCCACAACACGCGGTTAGACGTTTCGTCAAAGTAAATGGTTACCACAGTGTAAATCTGAAACCACACCGCCCAAAACAGGCACATTACCGCAAACATCGGTACATAGGCCAGAATATGGCGTTTTTCCGCATAAGAAACCTGCTCACTGGTGAACATGCGCACGAAATAAGTAAGGCTGGCAATAATTACCACGATCAAGAGTACACGTGAAAAATTTTCCAGATGCAACAGCTTACCCGCAATACTGCCACCTAGCACCATCGAAGCGATTACCGCAATGGATACAGCCAGTTTGCGCCGCTCGAGCGGCAACGGATTGGCAGGTGGAGAGGGCGGCAATTGGCTACGGCCACGCCAGTATTGCCACAGGCCGAAAGCCATGCCTATAGCTGCTGCGCCGAAACCGTAGTGGAAGCCGTATTTCAACTGCAGCCAACCGGTGAGCAACGGGCCGATAAAGCCGCCGATGTTGATGGCAGTGTAAAAAATTGAAAATCCCGCATCGCGCAGGTGCCGCCGCGACGGATCTTCATATAGCGATCCCACCATGGCGCCGGCAGAAGACTTCACCCCACCGCTTCCCAAGGCAATCAGCACCAGGCCAACAATCAGCCCACCCAAACCCGGCAGCACAGCCAGGGCAATATGGCCGAGCATTACCACCACGCCCGACCAAAACAGGGTTTTTTCCGCTCCCAATACGCGGTCGGCCAACCAGCCGCTCAGAATGGTGGCCAAATAGATACTGCCGCTGTATGCGCCTACCACACCGCCGGCCAGATTTTTATCGATGCCCAGGCCGCCGTCTTTAGTGGCGTAGTAGAGGTAAATCAACAGGATGGCTTGCATGCCGTAAAAAGAGAAACGTTCCCACAGCTCAATATGGAACATGGTACCCAATTGACGTGGATGGCCGAAAAAATCACCTTTGGATGAGCCGCCTTCGGTGACGGAAGTGGTAAAGCGTTCATTGGTTGGCGTAGTCATAAAGGATTCCTTGCTAATGGTCTGTTTTTCTATGCCTGCGTACAGACTACCTAAAAAATGCTGCGTTGCGCCTCATCCAACCATGGCAAGCCTGCTTCCGGCCAAGCGGCGCTGTTGTAACAAAAAATAATTCCTCCTTTGGCAGAAGAATACGGACAGTATCCAAATGAAAGCCGCATCCGCTTTTCCTGCACAAAGGGGGACTTGGTGTGGCACATATTAGTATGCACTGCGCCTGCGTGCAAGCATAAATTTGCATTTCCCAACATTTATTTTCCTAGTCAGCAAACCAAAGTGCTTTACAAACGCCGAATACAGTGCCTTTCAGCGATTTTCTCTTTCTTAATAGAAGTGGAAGCTACTTGAAAAATGTGCGCCGGGATTTTCAGATAGCCTCATGTAGCGGTATAGCGATCCGCCCTACTCTGTTGGAAAACTGTAGCGCAGTGTTGCTACGCAAACATCGATTTGGGCAGCTCCTCCCAATTTTCAGGTAGCCTTGGGTGCTGTGGCGAATGGGTATCAACCCCGCATCTACAGGATTTCAGGTAGTCTACGCCTATATCGGTTTTGCTCGCTGCAAGCTATGTAGCAGCTTGTTTCGTACCCGCTCGCTGCAATTAAAGTTGCAATAAAAAGGCTACCTGAAAATTCCAGGTAGCTTTTCCATGTAATCGGCAGCATTCAACCTGCATCCTCTTCATCACCATAATACTTCACCCCGATTCTAATCGGCGGCCGCCCTTGTGATTTACGGTGGGCGTTAGAATCACGCAGTGAGTAGGCACAGCCGCAATATTCCTGCTGGTAGAAGTGCTCGCGCTTACTAATTTCTATCATGCGCGAGCTGCCACCACCTTTGCGCCAATTATAGTCCCAATACACCAAACCAGGGTGTTTTCTGGCGGCGCTGTGGCCGCAATCATTGATTTGGCTCATATTTTTCCAGCGGGAAATGCCGAGACTGCTGGTGAACACAGGAAAGTCGTTTTCATAGGCATATTGGGCGGCTTTTTCAAAGCGCATATCGAAACACATGGTACAACGGACTCCGCGCTCTGGCTCGAATTCCATGCCCCTGGCTTTCTCAAACCATTCTTTACGGTCGTTTTCGTAGTCGTCGTCTTTGTCGATGAAAGGAATGCCGAATTTGTCGGCAAAATGCATGTTTTCTTCTTTGCGCAACAGGTATTCTTTGAGCGGATGAATATTGGGGTTGTAGAAATAGATGGTGTAGTCGATGCCGGAAGCAAGCAGGGCTTCCATCACTTCGCCGCTGCACGGGGCGCAACAGGAGTGAAGCAAGACTTTATTTTGCCCACCCGGCGGAACAAGCACGGGGCGGCTGATGGGGCTGACTTCAATAGTGTGGTTCATGGTTTTTCCATAATTTAGTTTGGGCAGAATTTTAACACCAAACGCAGTAGGGCTGAGGACTGAAGGAGATGGTGGAGCTTTTTCAGGTAGCCTTTTCCAAATACGAAGAAGCTACCTGAAACCGCCAGCTACAACTGTTCAGGTAGCTTTTACACCGCAACACCGGCCAAACAAAACCCCGCTGCAAAGCGGGGTTTGTTATCAAAGCTGCAGCTTATTTGCCGGCAGCGGTTACCGTGGCCACAGCCAGGTTGGCGCCACGGCGCAGGGAGGTGCTTTCCACGCCTTCCGGATATTGGATGTCAGACAGGTGCAATACGTCGCCGGCCACGACTTTTTCGCAATCCAAAACCAGTTCAGACGGGATATGTTTCGGATCCAGCAGCACTTCCACGCTGGTACTCAGCAAAGCCACGCGGCTGTTTTGCAGTTTAACAGCCTGAGATTTCTCGGCATTAACCACGTGCAGCGGCAGGCGGATTTTGATCGGTTTGCCGGCTTCTACGATTTGGAAGTCGATGTGACGCACTTCGCGGCGAACGGGGTGCATCTGGAAATCACGCACAATCACGTCGTGCTCTTTGCCGTTCAGCGCCAGTTTGATGATGGCGGTGTGGAACTCTTCTTTCTGCAGGGCGAAGAATACGGTTTTGTGGTCAACGGAAACAGCAGTGGCGTCAGAGCCGGCGCCGTAAACTACGGCAGGCACACGGCCTTCGCGGCGCAGGCGGCGGCTCGCACCAGTACCTTGCTCTTCGCGCACTTGGGCTTCAATTTTGAAAGACATGGTAAAACTCCATTTAAGTTAAAAAAGCCGTCTGCCGGGCTGCGACCAACCCTGACGGCGGGGGATTACGGGAGGAACAATGCTCCCGGGGATGCCACATCCTCGTTGAAGAGGTATGAGACAGATTCTTCGTTGCTGATACGGCGCATGGTTTCGGCCAGCAAACCGGCAATCGTAACCTGGCGGATACGGTTGCAGTTGCGGGCGGCATCAGACAGGGCGATGGTGTCGGTGATCACCACTTGGTCGATATCAGATGATGCAATACGGTTCACGGCTTCGCCGGAGAACACGGGGTGGGTGGCATAGGCCAATACGCGTTCTGCACCGCGCTCTTTCAGAGCCGAAGCAGCTTTGCACAGAGTGTTGGCGGTATCGATCATGTCGTCCACAATCAGACAGGTGCGGCCTTGAACATCGCCGATGATGTTCATCACTTCAGCCACGTTGGCTTTGGGGCGGCGTTTGTCGATAATCGCCAAATCGGTGTTCAGCACTTTGGCCACGGCACGGGCGCGCACCACGCCACCGATGTCGGGGCTGACCACGGTGAGGTTTTCGATGCGCTGTTGCAGGATGTCGTGAACCAAAATCGGGGTGGCATAGATGTTGTCCACCGGGATATCGAAAAAGCCTTGGATTTGGTCGGCATGCAAATCCACAGTCAGTACACGATCGATGCCGGCGGTGGCGAGCATATTGGCCACCAGTTTGGCGGAAATCGGCACGCGCACGGAACGCGGGCGGCGGTCTTGGCGGGCATAGCCGAAATAGGGTATGGCGGCGGTAATACGGCCAGCGGAAGCGCGTTTAAGCGCGTCGGCCATGGTGAGCAGCTCCATCAGATTATCGTTGGTGGGTGCGCAGGTGGACTGCAAGATAAACACATCGCGGCCACGCACGTTTTCCAAGAGTTCCACGGCGACTTCGCCGTCGGAAAACTTGCCAACGGAAGCACTCCCCAATGAAATACCGAGGTGTTTCACCACATTTTCAGCCAAGCCGGCGCTAGCGTTGCCGGCGAATACCATTAAACTTTCGTATGCCATTTCTTCATTACCTGTGTTGTTTGCGGTCTCGCCGCCGACTGTGGGAAACATTGCCGCTCCCTCGCGCTTGGGTTTGACTGGCTTGCAAATGGTAGATTATACGCCGAGCGCAGGCAAAACCAAAGTGCTGTTTGTGCGGAATATCCACCATTTGTACCTACTTGATATCGGGGGCGGGCAACGAATGCCTGAGCATGGTTTGCTTTCGCCCTTAATTGAGCAATCAAAACCGAATAAACGGGTTTCCACGGCAAGAAAATTCTTACCACTCCGGTTTTCGAACCGATTTTGTTTTGGCGAAACTCGCTACGCTCGTTTTCAGGTAGCCTTTTAGTGTATGGTGCATACAATAAAAATAAAAGCATGTACGCGTACATGCTTTTGTAAGGTGGCTGGGGATGTAGGATTCGAACCTACGCATGCCGGAATCAAAATCCGGTGCCTTAACCAGCTTGGCGAATCCCCAAATGTATTGTTGACGAATCTGGCTGGGGATGTAGGATTCGAACCTACGTATGTCGGATTCAGAATCCGATGCCTTAACCAACTTGGCGAATCCCCAGTACAATCCTGCTATTGCGGCAGGCGATTCAAGAAAGAGACGAATTATGCGTTTTTTTCGGTATATTGTCAAGCGTGCCTGATGTTTTTGTCATAGTGGATAAAATTGAGACAAGGCGGCGAGCCGCAGACAGCACAAGTAGTATGGCAAGGCGGGCCAACGCCGTAGCTTTCTTTTTTTAATCCACTATATTTTCAGGATGCCTTGCAAGGGATGCCTATCCAAACCGCGCACGCACCAGGCAGCCAGATTTTCAGGTAGCCTACTATAGATATACTCGGCTTCGCCTTGCGTGGCGCAGGCGATAAACAGGCAGGCGCCGGAGCCGGTCAGCTGCGGCGTGCCGTGGTCTTGCAGTAGGCGGAAGGCGGCGGCTACGGGCGGGTATTCGGCCAGCACCACGGTCTGCATATCGTTGCGGAAAGGTTGCAGTTGCGCGAAACCGGGTTGCGTGCAGGGCGGGCTGTTGCGGGTGAGCTCGGGGTGGGCGAAGATTTTCGGGGTAGCCACATGCACATCGGGGCGCACCACTACATACCACTGTTCCGGCACGGCCAGCGGGCTCAGGATTTCGCCGATGCCTTGCACAAAAGCGCTTTGTCCGAACAGGAAAAACGGCACGTCCGCACCCAGCTTCAGGCCGAGCGCTTGCAGCGTTTCGGGCGGCACGGCGGTGTGCCACAAATGATTGAGGGCAAGCAGCACGGTAGCGGCATCCGAGCTGCCGCCGCCCAGCCCGCCGCTGCTGGGAATATGTTTGTCCAGCCAGATTCCCACACCGTCGGAGCTACCTGAAAACTGTTGCAGCAAGCGGGCGGCGCGGTGGCTCAAATCTTGTTCGGGCGGGATGCTGCCGGCGGGGTTGTGCAGGATGATTTTCCCGTCTTCGCGCGGCAGCAGCCACACCGTATCGCATAGATCGATCAGGCAGAAGATGCTTTCGAGCAGGTGGTAGCCGTCGGCCCGGCGGCCGATGATGCGCAGGTCGAGATTGAGCTTGGCCGGGGCGGGAAAAGCTCGGGCGGCGGGGTGCGGCTGCATCATACGGCCTGCCCGGCATTATCTGCGCAGCTGCCGGGGCGCTGCTCCGGTTGGCCGAAGCGGTCGAACACCAGGCGCAGGCTCAGACCGGTGCGTTCCAGCAGCAGCATGCGCACTTGGCCGTCTTCGCCCAAATTGCGTTGGATCTTCCAGCCCATTTGCTGCAGGCGGCCGTCGGGCAGCACGCTGTAGGGCTCGCCGGGCACGCGTAGGCCGTTGGCCCAGCGGTCGATATAGGCCACGGGCAGGTCGTAGCCGAGCAGCTGTCGGCTGAGTTCGGCGGTGGTGGTGGCGCGGAAAACCTGGCCGTTGGACGCCACCGCCTGCACCCCGCCGCTGTCTTGGCACAAACGCCCCACGCTGTTGCCAAGCGGGGTTTTCACTTCAAACAGCTGCACGGCGGCAGTACGCAGCCAATCGAAATTGGCATAACTGCCGCGTTCGTTTTCCTTTACGCCCATGCGGCCGGAGGCTTCAAACTCGGGCGTGGCGGCATCGTCGTGCCAGCTTTCGGCAGACATTTGCGTGCCAAGGCCGGTACAGGCAGCGAGCAGGAGGGCGGCGGAGATTGGGAGGAGGCGGTGTCGGATCATGGGCTTTCGTATTCTGAATGGATAGTAAGAGCGGCCGGATAGATATGAAAATTTTCAGGTAGCCTCAAGCCGAGGAGAGGCTACCTGAAAATCAATCGGCCAACGGAATGGCCGTTATCCATATCTGGCAACGGGCGGATTTTAGCACGGCATCAGCAGTTTGGGTGGGCGGATATCAACCCCGCCCCACGAAATCGGCTGCCGTCGGCAACGTTGAAGGCTACCTGAAAGCAAAGCACCAACGAAGCTGGAAATACGTTCGCACTATTTTCAGGTAGCCTTTGATATAGCAGCAGGGCGGATATATAGTGAATGGGAAAGAGAAGAAAACCGGGCGGCGGGCCGCAGACAATATCTACATACCTGCGCGAAACAACGCCGTTGATTCCTACATCATCAAACCCGCCTCTCCAGCATTTCAGGTAGCCCCAACCAAGCCCGCTCCATAATCGGCAGGCACACAAAAGATACTGTTACATATCTTGTCAAATTTTCACTGTGTAAATATTAGTTAAATCTCCGTATCTCTCTTGATTTTTCGACGTATTTCCCCTTGCGAAGCGGTAACCATTTAGCTGCCGCGCTTCGCTTGGCGGCAACCTGCCTGCCTTTACCTCCTGCGGAGCTAAAGCCATTCAGGCTGCTTGTATTTGCGGGTCGTAGGGTCTGCCACTCTTTAAGACGGTAAAACAGTACACCAACAACTTGCGCATTATCGCGCAAACAATCTGCTTACCCGTCTTCCCAGCGGCCTTTAACCGATTAACAAACGGCTGCCATTCCGGCAAAGTGAATGCGCGGACTGCCGGCATATATAACGCCGTGCGAATGGTCTTATCCCCTTGCTTCGAGATAGCGACAAACCTTGTTTTCTTTTCGCCGCTTTGCTTGATAATGGGGTTTAATCCGACGTACTTAATCGCAGCCTTTGCCGTGCTGAACGTCTTGAACCCGAACAGCGTTATCAGGTGGGGTATCGTCGCTGCACCGATGCCCCGAACCGACTTTAGCAGGTCGGCCTTGTCTTTGAGGTCTGGACTTTGCTTGATGTGCGTTTGAATTTGCTGCTCGACTTGCGCGATCTGCTGCCGCAGATGCGCTATTGTGTCGGCGATGATGGGCGCCGTTACGTCTTGCGATACCTGAAAGCGGTTTTGATTGGCGACTACCATTTCTTTCAAATATTCGACTTGACGGGTTAGCGCTTTCAATTGTCGCTCGGATTTCGGCGGCGGTGCGTACAGCGTGGGCTGTGTCATCCGGCAATACTTGGCAATGGTCTTGGCATCTTGCTTGTCTGTTTTGACTGCCAGCAATTGCATTTCGGCAAATTTCTTAATGCTTAACGGGTTTGCGATCGCTACGCGATGGCCTTCATCATGCAGCCAATCGGCGATGTGTTCGCTATAAATGCCCGTCGCCTCCAAACAGGCGTAAACGGGCTTGTCCGTGTATTTCTTGAGCCAATCCCGCAGCTTCTCAAATCCGCTTTGGTCGTTTTTCAATACGCGATGTAGGTACTTTTCCCCTACGATTAGGCAGCAGTCTATTTTCTTCTTGCTTACATCTATTCCTAAATAGTTCATGGTGTATTCTCCACTTATATGCAGGCTCGCTGCGCGGCCTTCGATACTGTTCAGAATTAAATGTGGGAGCTCCGCCCTGCCTATCTTTTGTTCGGCCTCCTACGACCAGCTACCTTTCACGGCATCCATTGGGCGGGGGGACTACAAAACTACTCAAAAACTTCAAACTTTGCATTTGCCGTTACATGTGCTAACTGCTCAACGGCTTCAATCATATTAGCCAATATCAGGCTTTCGGCGCGGTCTAGCTCGAACTCCTGCTTGACGGTGGCCAACGCTTTAGCCAAAACGTCTGCTTGCTGGCCGTCCACTATCAACGCGCCCAACGTCCTGTTTTCAGGCTGTGGGTTGCCAAGGACACGCTTTGCCAGCAAAAAATTACCGTCGTACTCTTCGCCCTTCAAAACCCGTACATCTACCAAACCATTTACAGGCACTTTCTCAAACATTTCACATCTCCTTAGGATTTATCCGCTACGGCACTCTGCACGGCGGTTCGGTATGGATTGTAAATGCCGTTTTCGGCAAAGTCGATACACAAGCCCTTATCCATGCCCCTGATAGGGGTGGCTTGGTCGGTATAACAGGTACAGCTATCGCCGCTTTTCACACAGGCGACAGGGTAGGGCATGGTGCTGATGGCTGTGTTCTGCGGTGCGTAGGCTGGGGCTGTCCACGGTTTGCCGTCCATGCTGGGCTTAAAATCTTCTGGTTTAAGGGTCTTGACCTCTTCAGCGGGCGGCGCGTAGGCTGGGGCGCTGTCGCCGCCTGGCGTCTGGTGCGGTGCAGTAGCTCCTCCCCCTCCGCCTGTCGGCGATGCGTCCGCTTGCGCTGCCGCAGTCTGTTCGGGCTCAAGCCTATCTTTAAACTGCGCATAGCCCCAATAGGACAGGCCAGCAGTGGCCAGCAGCACTACGGGCATGAGCCACAGCCATTTGCTTTTGCCCTGTACTGTCTTGGTGTGAACTTCGGCGGACTTGTACAGGTTATACGCGGACTTATCCAGCTTATAGCCGCGGACAAGGGCTAAATCGATATCCGCCCTGCTGTCGGGATTAGCGCATTTCTGCCACTCGTACATGCGACGCGTGCCGAGCTGGCTAATCCATAGGTGCTTATGGTTGCCGACAAGTGCCTTTAGGTTGTAGTCAAGCTGCCCGGGCTTTTGCGAGAGCAGGTAGATATCAACCCCTTTGTGGCGGTGCGTTTCCATGGCTTGCACAGCTTCAGGCACTTTTGAGCCGTTGGAGCGGGCGCGCCAGTAGCGCTGACATTCGTCTACCACGAGTATTGCCCCGTCAGGTAGCCATTCGTGCCAGTTGCTGCCGTTGCAGCCTTCCGGCATGGGCAAATAGGGGATTTTGTCGCTGTCCAGTTCGTTAATGCCGTCGATGTAAAGCGGGCGGTTGCGCAGGTCTTCGCGCTTGGCCAGCATGGATACCATGTGCAGGGTTTTGCCTGTGCCGGGGTTGCCTGTAATCAGATATATCATGGTGGGTTGTCCTTATTTTTTCATGCCAGCTATCAGCTTGCCGCTGGCTTTAATGGTGCTGATAAAGGCGAATGCGCCAAAGAGCCAATTCAGGGCGACGCCGCCGCCTGCGATGTAAAATATTTGCAGCGCATCTGCGGGGATGGCGCCCATCTGTGTTTGCAGCCAACCGGCGAACTTGTTTTGCAGCAGGTTCAGCCCGGCGTAAGACACGAAGCCGACCCCTAACGCCGTTATCAGCTTTCCGGCCACGCTCATCAATACGCCTGTTAATACGCTGCCTAGATTCAGCCTCATTTCATAGCTCCTTTACCGCGTTATAGGCCATTATCATGGCCATTACCATTGCCGCCAGTATTATCAGCGGGCGCACTTTGCGCAGGAAATCGCAGCTTTGCGCGTAGCTGAACTGGTACGACTTGCCGAATATCTCGAACGTTACAGGCTGCGGACAAACGCCGTCGTTGCTGAATATGTTGGCAGGCTTGAAGTCGAAATCAATTTGCTTTTCAGGTATAACGGGGTCGGTGTAATCGGCATTCCCCGCTTCGGCACACATTAGGCTGTTTGGGTTCTGGGCGCAGATATCGGGCTTTTCGCTGCTGCTTCCTTCCTTGGCTGGTCGCGTGTCTTGAGCCTGCTGCTGGCTTTTGCCGACCTCTGCCCGCGTAGGTGCTTGGCTCGTGTTGGCGGCCAAATCCGGCCTGTTAATCGTTGTTTGGGTTACTGTGCCGTTGTTGTTGACGACAAACTGGGTTTGTTGGGCTTGATTGCTACCGGCGGGAGTGTAGGGAGAAGTTAGAAAGGTGTTATCTGCCGGGCTGCCTGAAACCATGCTTTGGGTATTGCCGGGGCCAAGGTGGCCGCCTGCCCACAGGGCATTAATTAGCTGGGTCATGGCTTCGGTGTTTTTGTTGAGTGCGCTGTTTTGGTCGGCAAGCTGCTGTAATACGATTTGCTGCATTTCTGCGGCATTGAGCATGAGTTCTTCCGGCGTAATGGGGCGCTGGAAGAGCTCAGGAGTGGGAGCAACCTGTTTCACTGCATGAGATACTTGTACACCATTAATTTCAAAAGGATAAGTGCCAAACACTTTGCTATCATAGCCGCCCTTGCCGTTTGGATAGCGGTTTGTTGATTTAATATATCCGTTGGACAATGTTACCGGCTCTTTATAAATGCCGATGATGCCAAAACCGGGGTAATCCGCGTTTTGACCGCCTTGGGCACTACGGTAAACTACATATACCTTCGACAGCCCTTTTAACTCTTCATAGCTTTTCGCAAACTCTTCGCGGGCTTGTATCACGCTGGCGGTTTTAGCTTCTTGGGCTTTGACAAAGATGTCCTTGAGGCTGTTGAGGCCGCTGCCGATATCGAATACGTCAAAGGCGGCTGCTGCTGACAGTGCGCCTTCGGCGTAGTTGCCTTGGCCGATGGATTTGGCGGCATTTTGGGCGGCGGGTGAATTGACTACCCGTCCGGCTACATCACCGGCAATCAGGCCGGTTACTGCTTTGTTCATCACGCTACCGCCTGCGCCGCCCGGGATTTGGGTTTGCGTCTGGATTTGACCGCGTGCGACGTTGCCGTAATTGTCAGTCAGATTCACAGGGTGGCTTCGCTGGCCTAGGCTGGGGGTTGCCCTAGTAAATGTTGCCCGCGGCACTTGTCCGGGCTGGTACTCCCCAATAGTCATTCGCCCTGCTTGGCTGTTGTAGCTGAAAGTTTGCCCAGTCCTTGCGGTTGCCATCTGCTGTATCGCTGGCGTATTCTGCGGCGGGTAGGCGGGCGGTACGTCTGCCCGGGCTACCTGAACGGCTGCAACAACAGCCAAAATGGCAACAGCACAGCGATAAAGCCGATGTAAAAATAAACGGTCATGTCTTGTCTTCCTTCCTGCCCATATAGTCAAACGCACAGCCCGCAGGACTGTGCTTATCTTTCGGAGTTCGTTCATGCTTCCCCCTCTGCGTTGGCGGCTTTGTGGATGAATGCGATAAAGTAGCGTATGCAATAGGCTGTAACCATCAGGCCGACGATGGCGGCGGCCACCGCCGCGCCGTCTTTGAATTCGGCGACTGGGTCGCAATCGCCGAAGCTCAGGTTCACGGGCTGCCCGGCAAACGTCCATGTCTCCCCGCTTTTAACCGGATGCAACAGTTTGCCGTCTGCCGTGATAACGGGGGCAACCGTGGACATTTGGTAATCGGTTGCCGCTGCCTTGGTCTCAAAACACTGGCTGCCTATTCTGTAGCCCATAATTGCCCCCTTCGGCTTAGCCGCCGCGGTTAATCACTTTCATGATTACGCGGTAGCCGACAAAGGCGAGAGCTACACCGAGGAATGCGCCGCCTACGGCTGCAACCATCGGTTTCAGCTTGCCGATTTCGGCCACTGCGGTGGTGCTCAAATCGTCTTCAGCGAAGGCGAGAATGGGCATGGCTAAGGTTGTACCCAGTACGGCTGCACGGGCTTTTGCGTTATTAATCAAGTTTTTCATAACATTTCCTTTCAAGTTGTAAAAAATGCGGGCGTTACAGGGGTTTTTATCCAGCCTGCCCGCGGGGGCTGAATAGGTTCAGACATCAAACGTCAGACTATCGCCTTCTTGGAAGAAAACAACCTCTTCAAATTCATCATCTAAAGCCTCCAATTCCGCTTTAATCTCATCTCGTCTTGAAATCAATTCATTAAGTTCATCTATGCGCCCCTCTTCCAAAAGTTCATCACCAGTGGAGACAAGCTCATCAATAACTGCATCTAATTCGTCTTTTAAATCCCAATAATGGTTAATATCTGCCATCTATTACTCCACAATCGTGAAATACAGGAAGTCTTTGAATGCTCGTGGCATTACCCTTACTCTTAACGGGTCGCCGCTTTTGTATTTGGTGTACAATTCGGGGGATTTAGTCTTTAGCTGGTAAAGGCTGGTGGCCTCTTCGGTTCTGACAATTACGCCGACGTAGTAGGCTTTGTAGGTGTTGCCTTCGCGGTCTTTCTTTTCTTTGGCGATAATGCGGTCAAAACTGGCTTCGATGTAAAAGCCTTCGGTGGGTTTGCTGGTTTCGTTGCTGCTCATTTTGCTTTCCTTTCGTTTGCTTGGGTGGGTGGTACTTCGTCTAAAACTTGCCATTCTTCCTGTTCGTCTTCTTCTTGGAACATAACGGAAATTTGTGCGCGGCCTCTGAACATTCGTTGTTGCAGTTCTTGTATTGCCTCTATCGGGTTTGAATAAGTGTCTATAAAAATATCGGTGCTTTCTGTAACGGCACAGGCGATAAATCCTTTTTGCATATTCCCTCGTACTAATATTTCCATTTCGTTTAGTCCTTTCGTTAAATCGGAGTGGCGGCTATCGCTTCGCGATTTTTGTATGCCCATTTGCTGCCTAGTTCTTCCTTCAGGCGTTCTAAAAAGTTGTCTTCGGTTATCGATATATAGTTTTGCGGTTCGCCCAGGACTTTGTTTCCTTTCAAGGTTTTGTAAAAAAAATAGCTGTCCCATTCTTGCACCCACTTGGCGAGTTTCTGCCGCCATTGTTTCGACCCTTCGCTTACGAATTGAAAACCACTTGTCGCAATCTTCCAGCGAAAGCCTTTATCTTGACTGGTCTGGCACAAGCGGACGCCTTTATCTGCGCTTATCCGTGCGTTTATGTGTTTGCCTATGTATTTGGCGATGTAGTTTGCCAAGCCTTTGCTGTTTGTTTTTACCGGCATGAGTTCGCTTCTGCCGAAGCCGTATTTGCCCATTGCTTCGCGTAGGCGTGCCCAGTGGCCGCGTATCGCGGCATTCGCGCTTTTGTAATTACGGGCGGCGATTTGGCGGAAGTTCAGACCACGGCGGATGTTTTCCTTGCAGGCTACTAGCAGGTGGTAATGTATGCGGCCTGTTTTGGTTCGTTCGACTACGCGGATGTATTGTTTGTAGTGGTGTTTCAAGAAGTTTGTGCGCAGGCTGTTGAAGCGGCGCTGTGCTTCTTTGGGGTCTTTTACGTCGTCGGCAAAGGTCAGCGTTAAAAATCCAACGCGGTCGATGCCGTGGCGGTCTATAAAAGACTTGACGTTGAGTTGCAGCACATAGGCTGATTTGCGGTGGACGGTCGTGAACTCATTCAACCGAGCTTCCACAGCTTCGGCGGTATCGGCCTGCCAGCCCCACTTCACAGGGGCAGTGGTGCTGCCGATTGAGTTGTTTTTATTTAGACAAGGAAGGCTGCGGCTCGCTACGCTTGCCTTGCCCTGCCTCATCATCTGTTGTTTGAGTTTCATAAAAAATCGCCCTTGGTCTATGACACAAGGGCAATCTTTGCTTACTCGAATGCAGGCTGGCTGTCAAGCAACCGCCTAAGATACTGTTCAGATTGGTTTTTACTGCTTGCCCCTGTTGTCGGGGCGTAATATAAGGCTACCTGAAATCTACAAACCATTTCAGGTAGCCTTCATCACCTCCTGCCTGCCCTACGCGCCATTTCGCACAAGGCAGGCAGGCGGCGGGATTAGCCGTGTAGGGCACGCTTGTCGGCGGCCAGGGCGGCTTCGTGCACCACTTCCGACAGGGTCGGGTGGGCGTGGACGATGCGGGCGATGTCTTCGCTGCTGGCGCAGAATTCCATGCCCACCACGCCTTCGCTGATCAGCTCGCTCACCATCGGGCCGATCATGTGCACGCCTAAGATGCGGTCGGTTTTGGCATCGGCCAGCACTTTAACCGTGCCTTTGGCTTTGCCCAAACCCATGGCGCGGCCGTTGGCGGCAAAGCCGGACGTGCCTTTTTTGTAGTCCACGCCTTCTGCTTTGAGCTGCTCTTCGGTTTTGCCCACCCAGGCGATTTCCGGGTCGGTGTAGATAACCCACGGGATGGTGTTGAAATCGAGGTGCGGTTTCTGGCCGGCAATGCGTTCGGCTACGGCCACGCCTTCGTCGCTGGCTTTGTGTGCCAACATCGGGCCGCGCACCACGTCGCCGATGGCCCATACGTTGGGCAGGTTGGTGCGGCATTCGCCGTCCACCACGATGAAGCCGCGCTCGTCTTTCTGCAGGCCGACCGCTTCGGCATTCAGGCCGTGGGTGTTGGGCACGCGGCCGATGGCCACGATGAGCTTATCGAACTCGGCAGTTTGCGCTTCGCCCTTGGCGTTGTTGTATTCCACCACCACTTTGCTGCCGCTGGTGATTTTGTTCAGTTTCACGCCCAGCTGGATGTTCAAGCCTTGCTCGCGGGTGAAGTATTTGAACGCTTCTTTGGCAATCTGCTGGTCGGCGGCGCCGAGGAACACGGGGGAGGCTTCCAAAATAGTGACTTCTGCGCCCACGCGTTTCCACACCGAGCCCATTTCCAAACCGATGACGCCAGCACCAATGACGCCGAGCTTGGCCGGCACTTGGGTCAAATTCAACGCGCCTTCGTTATCCAACACGTTCACGTTATCGATGTCCACCAAGGGCAGCGCGCGCGGGGTGGAGCCGGTGGCCACGATGATGTGCTTACCTTCAACCGTGGTTTTTGCGCCTTTGTCGTCCACTTCCAGCTGCCAGAAATCGCCATTTTTGCCTACGAAGGAGGCCGTGCCGAACAGGCTGGTTACTTTATTTTTCTGAAACAGGAACTTAATCCCGCCTGTGAGCTTGGTGACGATAGCATCTTTGCGCTCGATCATCTTGGCGGCGTCAAACTGCACATTGCCCACAGTGATGCCGTGTTCGGCAAAGTCATGCTGCGCAGCATGGAAATGCTCGGACGATTGCAACAGAGCTTTGGAAGGGATGCAGCCCACGTTCAGGCAGGTGCCGCCCAAAGCGGGGGCGTCGCCGGCCTTATTCACGCCGGCATCGATACAGGCGGTTTTGAAACCCAGCTGTGCGGCGCGGATGGCGGCAACATAACCGCCGGGGCCGGCGCCGATTACCACTACGTCGAATTGAGACATTTGAAGCTCCTTTATGTGTGAAAAGCGGGGTGGAGAAAGAATCAGCCGCCTAGCATGGGAAGCATTGGCATCACTCTGCGTTAAGCGGCTGTAAGATCATAAGATTATTTAGGTGCGGAAGCGGATTGTCCGCCACCCATGCCCGTTTTATGCTGCTCCATATATTCTTGCAGCTCAACCAAGGAAGATTGAATGGATTCCCAATCTCCTTTGATGGCGTCCACGGAAGTGGGTTTGCCTTGTTTGTCCCAAGCGGAGAGAACAGGTTGTTCTGTCCCATTGAGGTTGACAATGGAGTTAAGCATGATGCTCCCGCCTGGATAATAGTAGTTTAAGATGAGGCGTTGTTTATCTGCAGCGGAACGCCCCCACACCATCGGTTTGCCATCGTTATAGAAGAACACCACTTCGTCATCCGACTCAGACCCACTATCACGAACTTGGAGAACCTGGCGGCCGTTGCGGTACATACCGTACCAGCCGTCAAGTTTGCCTTGGGTAAATTTGCCGGCGGCAAATACCGTGCCGTCCTCCTCTTTCCACACCACCAGGCTATCGTTCACATCGGTGGAGAAGTTTTTCGGATCGCCGTCTTTGGAGAGAATGGCGGGCAGAATCTGCGGCTTGCCGCTGTCTTGGTAGAAATCCTGCACCACTAAGCGACCATCGGGCATGGTGCCCAACACTTCACGGTAATAGCCGCCGACGCTGGGTTTATCGGTGGGTTTGGAATCTTTGTCGAAATAAATCACCTGCTTCTCAGCAGCAGGCTGATAACCTTCCACGGCTTTGGCAGCCGCCGCTTCAAGTTCTGTTGCATCGGCAGGCAAGGCCATAGCAGTCGCCTGCTGGCCTTCGGCAGTGTTGGAAGCAGCCGGCGGTGCAAATGCTGCGTTGTTTTGGCTATTGTTTTGATTGGGATTACAGGCGGCCAGCAACAGGGCCGCAGCCACAGTGGCGAAGTGTTTATTCATAGATTTCCCTATTGGAATTAGTGAGTATCTACGCGATTGGCAGATTGATGCAATTCTATAGCCAAACTCATTATTTTTCCATACAGGATGCTACCCACACCGCCATAGCAAAAGGCTACCTGAAGGGTTTCAGGTAGCCTTTGATAGTTTATACCAGCTTTAGCGCAGGTGTTTGCTCATCAGATAATTCACGCGCTGGAGGCTCTCGCGCAGCTGAGTCTGCACCTCGTCTGCCGTGGCGCTGCTGCCGTCTTCCTTCCAAAATTCGGTTTTCACATCTTCCTTGCCCACGCTCTGCATCAGTTTGTTGCCGTTGGCGTAATAGTAGGTACGCACCAAGCCGTTTTCGGTGTGGTTATCGATGAGCTCGAACATCGGTTTGCCGTTTTCGTAGTAGCCTTTCATTTCGAAGGGCGTGTCTTTCACATCCGGCTCGCCCGCAATGCTCAACACCAGCTGGCCGTTTTCGCCATACATACCTGCGCGAAGCTGTTTGCCGTCATGGATTTCGGCAAAATTCGTGAGGCGGCCTTCGGGGGTGTACCACACCACCAAACCTTCAATCACATCGGAACTGAAGTTTTTCAGCTCGCTGTCTTTACCGATAACCACGGGATTGATTTGCTTGGTGCGGCTGTCTTGGTAGAAATCCTGCACCACGGCGCGGCCTTCGGCGGTGCGGCCGAGCAGAACGCGGTAGTAGCCGCCTTTCATCGGGCGTTCGGCGGCATCGCCGTCGGCATCGTAGTAGGCGATGATGTTTTCCTTGGCTTCGCGCTGGCGCACGGCGGCTGCGGCCTGCTCGGTGCGGGCGGACAGCTGGTCGGCACGGGCGGGGAAGGCTTCGCCGCTGCCGGTGGCGGCACAGGCGCCGAGCAGGGCGGACAATACGGCGGCGGTGAGAATATTTTTCAGCATAAGGGATTTGCTCCTAAAAATAAAAACGCTGGGTGGCGCGCAGTCTACACCAAAAGGCGGACGGCGTGTCTACGCGGGAATATTGCAGCTTGTTTTGTATCAATATTTTTAGTCAATCAAGATTGGGTTCGTTGGGATTTCGATTTTCAGGTAGCCTTTCTGCCTGATTGAGGCTACCTGAAAACCTACCCCTGCAGCGGCAACTTGCGCCCCACCAGCCACACCAGGCCGAGCACCGGCAGGCCCAGAAGCGCGGTGAAGAGGAAAAAGCCGTCGTAGCCGATTTGGTTCACGATGCTGCCGGAGTAGCCGCCCAGCGTTTTGGGCAGGAGCGTCATCAGCGAGCTGAACAGGGCGTATTGCACGGCGGTAAACCGGATACTGGTGAGCGAGGAGAGGAAGGCCACAAATACGGCGCTGGCCAAGCCGCCGGCGAGGTTGTCGAAGGCCACGGCCAAATAGAGGAAGGGCAGATTGTGCCCCTGCCAAAACAGCAGGATAAACAGCAAATTGGTGGCCGAAGCCAGCACGGCGCCGAGCATCATCATGCGCATCACGGCAAACCGCTGCGCCAAGAGGCCGCCGAAAAAGCCGCCGGCAATCGACATCAGCACGCCGAAGGTTTTCACCGCCCCGGCAATCTCGTCTTTGCTGAAGCCCATATCGGCATAAAACACATTGGCGATCACCCCGGCCACGATATCCGAAATGCGGTATAGCCCGATTAAGGCTAGTAGCAGCGCAGCATGGCGGCCGTAGCGTTGGAAAAAGTCGGCCAGCGGCAACACCCAGGTTTGCCGCACCACTTCGCCGCGCACCAGCCCCAGCAACACCAACAGCCGACCCGTCAGCACCGCCGCCATCAATGCCGCCGAAAGCCGAGCGCCTTCCCACAACAGGGAAAGCAGCGGCCCTTGGTTTTCAGGTAGCCATCCGCCAGCCCAGCGGAACATCAGCACAAAAGCCGCCACCGCACACACAAACAAGCCCACCAGCCGTGCATTGTCGCCCAGCGCCAAGCCGGCCGGCCGCTCGCGTTTTACCGCAGGCTCGGCCACCCACAGCGTGGTGAGCACCCCGGCGCCCATGGTGGCCGCCATCAGCCAATACGTGTTGCGCCAGGCGGCATACAGATAATGCCCCTTTTCCGAGCCGAAGCCGCTGGCCAGCCACAATGCGCCCGCCCCGGCCACAATCATGCCCACGCGGTAGCCCGCCGTATAAGTGGCCGACATCACCGACTGCATCGCCGCATCGCCCGGCGCGCTTTCGATGCGGTAGGCATCAATCACCACGTCCTGCGTGGCCGAAGAAAAGCCGAGCAACACCGCCGCTGCCGCCATCCACGGCAACACCGCCGCATTGGCCGGATTGAGCGCGGCCATCGCCAAAATCGCGGCGATAATCAGCCCCTGCGCCAGCAGCAGCCAGCCGCGCCGCTGCCCGAAACGGCGCGTGAGCCACGGCAGCGGCAGCGCATCAATTAACGGCGCCCAGATGAATTTGAAGGAATAGCCCAATGCCGCCCAGCTGAACATGGTAACCGTGGCGCGGTCGACGCCGGCTTCGGTGAGCCACAACGAGAGGCTGGAGAAAATCAGCAAAATCGGAATCCCCGCCGCAAAACCGAGCAACAGCATGGCGATGGCGCGGCGGTCGGTATAGCCCGCCCACGCGCGCCGCAGCGGCGTTTGGCCGTCGGCATGGGAGGAGTCGGCTGGGCGTTGGCTGGATGAGGTCATGGTGCTGCTCCGCTGCGGGGTAAAACTGGGAAACGCGGCATTATAGCGCGTTTGCCGAAACGGTAAGGTTAAGCCACATTCGGGACGAATGCCCTCCCCCTGTTCAGCATATCCCCAACAGCGAAATCAAAAGGATGAAACCGCGATGCCCAACCAAGCCCGGCTGGCCGCAGCATAGCGGATTCAATACGGCATTGGCTCGCCCTGCCCTATAGTGGATTAACAAAAATCAGGACAAGGCGGCGAGCCGCAGACAGTACAGGTAGTACGGCAAGGCGAGGCAACGCTGTACTGGTTTTTGTTAATTCACTATATTTTGATTTTCATCCGCTATCCGCACCAAGCCCCGGCACCACGGCAAACAAAATAAAGGCTACCTGAAAACTGGAAAACTGTTTTTCAGGTAGCCTTTTCTTGCTAGCTAGGGCCAAACCGCTTATTCCTGCTCCCCGCCCTGCCCGTCTTCCTCCTCCGGCGCGCCTGCGGCGGGGTTATCCGCCTCCATCGCTTCTTTCAGGTAGCGATAGAGCGCGCGGAAGTGTTTGGGCGGCTTGGCCTGCTCGCGTTCCTTGCGCGTGTTGCGAATCAGGGTGCGCAACTGGCCGGCTTCGGCGGCGGGGTAATCGCGCAGGAAGTCGGTGAGCGCATCGTCGCTTTCCAACAGGGTTTCGCGCATCTGTTCCACACGCTGCAAGAACGCGTTGTAAGCAGCGTGGCTGCCCTGCAGTTTGTCGAGAAACTCGCGGATCGGCTCCGGATCGAGATCGCGCATCAGGCGGCCGATGTATTGCGTTTGCCGCTTGAGCGCGCCGTTGCTGTTAATTTTCTTATACATGGCAATGGCTTCGCGCAATTCTTCGGGCAATTCGATTTTCTTCAGGGTGTCGCCGGAGAGGCGGGCAAGCTGCATGCCCAAATCCTGCAAATCGTGCATTTCTTTTTTGTGGCGGGTTTTGCTCACCCATTCCTGCTGGTCGTCTGGCTGCTGTTGCATAACGGTTTCCATAGAAAAAGTTGGCGGCATTTTAGCAAAGTTTGCGCACGGCGGCTTTCAGGTAGCCTGAGTTTAGGTAGGAAGGCTACCTGAAAATAGTTATAGCAAATCACAAATCAACTTAACTCCAAATACGGCGTTGGCTTGCCTTGTATCGAAAGTGCATTGATTTGCTATATTACGATATATGGCATAATCCGGCTTTTGCCTTTTCAGGTAGCCTCCAGCCTCAACCATGGATTATCTAAAACATATATCCGCCCTCTATCAGCTCAATTTCCCCCTGCTGCTTGCCCGAAGCCAAAATCACCGCTACCGAACAACGCCTAGGCATCCGCTTTCCTGCCGTCTTGCGCAAATATCTGCTTACATTAGGCGGCAGCGAAGCGGTCAATTAATCGTTTAACCGATTGTTGCCATTAGAAAAGATAGATTTTGACGGCGATTATCTGGTGCTGATGGAAGAAAACCAAGGCGTGTTTTTGTGTGGCATTGCCAGAGCCGATTTGGCGCAAGACAACCCGCCTGTCCATATCAGCTTTTATACCGATAAAACCGAAAGCTACGAATGGCAGCCGCACCTGCCTGACACCCGCGCCCTACTGCTGGAATTGGCTTGCACCAACGCCGCTATGGGCGGTCTGTACTACTGCGCCAACTTCATGAACGAGGAATCGATAGATGCCCAAGCCGCACGGTTTATCCAACAAAACCGCACCGAAATCATAGAACTCCGCAAAGAGAACCAACGCTTCTACACCGACGGTTTTCACGAAATCATCCTGCTTTGTTTTGCTGAAAACGGCAACGCAAGCGGCGTATTTATCGGCACTGCCGACCAAGACCGCTTCGACACTCTGCTCGAACTGTTCGGCTGGGACAATTGGCTCTACACTTCTTATGACGAAGAAGAAGATGATGAAGAATATGATGAGGAATAAGCCGGCGACATCGCCGCTTGACCCATCCGAAATCCTGCTATTTTGATTCAGATACAAGCCACAACAATCCGATTTTCTTACGCGCTTGTTGCCTATCTTCCCGACATTCCTCTACACAAGCGGACAAATTGAAATCACCACTTTTAATACAATGCATTGAAATTTTAATAGGAAATAACTAATGAACATCACCCAAATCCTCTCCCAAGAACTCTCCGCCACTGCCGCCCAAATCACCGCCGCCATCGAGCTTTTAGACGACGGCGCGACTGTGCCGTTTATCGCCCGTTACCGCAAGGAAGCCACGGGCGGGCTGGACGATACGCAGTTGCGACAGCTTGCCGAGCGGCTGCAATACCTGCGCGAGTTGGAAGAGCGCAAAGCCGTTGTTTTAAAAAGCATTGAAGAGCAAGGCAAGCTTTCAGACGACCTCAGGGCGCAAATCGAAGCCGCCGACAACAAAACCGCGCTAGAAGACCTGTACCTGCCCTACAAGCCCAAACGCCGCACCAAAGCGCAAATCGCGCGCGAACACGGGTTGCAGCCGCTGGCGGACGTTTTGCTTGCCGAGCAGCCGCAGGACGTGGAAGCCGCCGCGCAAGGCTACCTGAACGAAAACGTCCCCGACGCCAAAGCCGCGCTGGACGGCGCGCGCGCGATTCTGATGGAGCAGTTTGCCGAAGACGCGGAACTCATTGGCACGCTGCGCGACAAGCTGTGGAACGAAGCCGAAATCCACGCGCAAGTCGTTGAAGGCAAAGAAACCGAAGGCGAAAAATTCAGCGATTATTTCGACCACCGCGAACCCGTCCGCGCCATGCCCAGCCATCGCGCGCTGGCGGTTTTGCGCGGCCGCAACGAAGGCGTGTTGAACATCGCGCTCAAATACCAGCCCGACGACACGCCGATTACGCAGCAAAGCGAATACGAGCAAATCATCGCCCGCCGTTTCAAGGTTTCAGACGGCCACAAATGGCTGCGCGACACCGTGCGCCTGACTTGGCGCGCAAAAATCTTTTTGTCGCTGGAGCTTGAAGCCTTAGGTCGTCTGAAAGAAGCCGCCGACACCGACGCGATTACCGTGTTCGCCCGCAATCTCAAAGACTTGCTGCTCGCCGCGCCCGCCGGACGGCTGACCACGCTGGGACTCGACCCCGGCTACCGCAACGGTGTGAAATGCGCCGTGGTGGACGACACGGGCAAGCTGCTGGATACGGTTATCGTCTATTTGCACCAAGAAAACAATATGTTGGCAACACTGTCGCGCCTGATTAAACAACACGGCGTGAAGCTCATCGCCATCGGCAACGGCACCGCCAGCCGCGAAACCGACAAAATCGCGGGCGAACTGGTGCGCGGGATGCCGGAAATGGGGCTGCACAAAATCGTCGTCTCCGAAGCCGGCGCATCGATTTATTCCGCGTCCGAACTGGCGGCGCGCGAGTTCCCCGACTTGGACGTTTCCCTGCGCGGCGCGGTGTCCATCGCCCGCAGGCTGCAAGACCCGCTCGCCGAATTGGTGAAAATCGACCCCAAATCCATCGGCGTAGGTCAGTATCAGCACGACGTGAACCAAAGTCAGCTCGCCAAATCGCTGGACGCGGTGGTCGAAGACTGCGTGAACGCCGTCGGCGTGGACGTGAACACCGCCTCCGCCCCGCTCTTGGCGCGGATTTCCGGTTTGAATCAAACCCTTGCTCAAAACATCATCGCCTACCGCGATGAAAACGGCGCGTTCGACAGCCGCAAAAAATTGCTGAAAGTGCCGCGTTTGGGCGAAAAAACCTTCGAACAGGCGGCGGGCTTTTTGCGGATTAACGGCGGCAAAGAGCCGCTGGACGCGAGCGCCGTCCACCCCGAAGCCTATCCCGTCGTCGCCAAAATGCTGGCGCAACAAGGCATTACCGCCGCCGAACTCATCGGTAACCGCGAGCGCGTGAAGCAAATCAAAGCGTCCGACTTCACCGACGAGCGCTTCGGCCTGCCGACCATTCTGGACATCCTGTCCGAGCTGGAAAAACCCGGCCGCGACCCGCGCGGCGAATTTCAGACGGCCTCATTCGCCGAAGACATACACGAAATCAGCGACTTGCAAGTCGGCATGATACTCGAAGGCGTGGTCTCCAACGTCGCCAACTTCGGCGCATTCGTAGACATCGGCGTCCATCAGGACGGCTTGGTGCACATCTCCGCCCTGTCCAATAAGTTCGTCCAAGACCCGCGCGAAGTCGTGAAAGCCGGAGATGTAGTGAAAGTGAAAGTGCTGGAAGTCGATGCGGCCAGAAAACGCATCGCGCTGACCATGCGCTTGGATGACGAACCGGGCGGCGCAGCCAAAGGCAACAGGTCGTCTGAAAACGTGCGTAGCGAGTTTCGTCAAAACAAACACTCCGAACGCTGCGACCGCAAACCACAACGCAACGACCGCGCCCCAACCAATTCGGCGATGGCGGATGCGTTTGCGAAGTTGAAGCGGTAAGGCGGATATCAAAAAGAGCTGCAGAGCAATTTGCGGCTCTTTTTTCACAGCTGATTCAGGATGTGCAAATAAAAGGTTCCATTAGGAATTGAGGCCGTGCCTGCAATTTTATTGCAGTGATTTGGCCAAGCAGCCGCAGGCTACCTGAAACTCATCAACCAATCTTGGCGAAACCCCCGCTTCGTGCCACAATCCATGCTGTTCCCACCTCACGCCGCCCATCATGACTCCGATCCTCGCCTTCGATATCGAAACCGTTCCCGATGCCAACGGCATCCGCCTACTGCACGGCCTACCTGCCGATACGCCCGCTGCCGACGTGGTCGCCTGGGCGCAGCAGCAGCGCCGCGCCACCCACAACGGCAGCGATTTCATGCCCTATCATTTGCAGCAGGTGGTGGCCATTTCCTGCTGTATGCGCTGGGGCGGCGACAAAATCCACGTCGGCACCATCGGCGAAATCGGCGACAGCGAAGAAACCATCATCGCCAAATTTTTCGAGCTGATCGAAAACCACACCCCGCAGCTGGTGAGCTGGAACGGCGGCGGCTTCGACCTGCCCGTGCTGCACTACCGCGCCCTGATTCATGGCCTATCCGCCGCCCGCTATTGGGACACCGGTGAGGGCGATTTCGGCGACAGCCGCGACTTCAAATGGAACAACTACATCAACCGCTACCACAACCGCCATTGCGACCTGATGGACCTGCTCGCCCTCCACCAGCCCCGCGCCAGCGTGCCCTTAGACGACATGGCCAAGCTGTGCGGCTTCCCCGGCAAGCTGGGCATGGACGGCAGCAAAGTGTGGCAAGCCTTCCACGAAGGCCGCCTGCGCGAAATCCGCGACTACTGCGAAACCGACGCCGCCAACACCTACCTCATGTTCCAACGCTTCCGCCTGATGAGCGGTGCAGCCGATGCCGACGAATACGAAATGGAAATCCGGCGGCTTAAAGGCTACCTGAAAACTCAAGAAGACAAAGTACATTGGCAGGAATTTCTGGCCGCATGGCGTTGAAATGCAGCCGAAAAGGCTACCTGAAAATTTCAGGTAGCCTTTAAACATCCATTGTAAGCCGTGTCTGTGGCTATAGCTAAAGTACTTATTTCTTCCTACCACGTTGGCTCGTCTTGTATGAAAAAATAATTGCTTTAGCTATATAATGCGCCATCTTTCGAACTGACACCGAAGCAAAACCATGCAAAACCCCGTTCTAATCAAAAAAGCCGTCTTCCCCGTGGCCGGGATGGGCACGCGCTTTCTGCCCGCCACCAAGGCCAGTCCCAAAGAAATGCTGCCGATTGTAGATAAGCCGCTGATTCAATACGCAGTGGAAGAGGCCGTAGCCGCCGGCTGCACCGAATTGGTGTTTGTTACCGGCCGCAACAAACGCAGCATCGAAGACCATTTCGACAAGGCCTACGAGCTGGAAACCGAACTGGAACAGCGCCACAAAACTTCGCTGCTCTCGCATGTGCGCGATATTTTGCCGCCCGATGTTACCTGCCTGTATATCCGCCAGGCCGAGGCCTTGGGCTTGGGGCATGCCGTGCTGTGTGCCCGCGCGGCGGTGGGCAACGAGCCCTTTGCCGTGATTCTGGCCGACGACCTAATCGATGCGCCGCAGGGTGCGATTGCGCAAATGGCCGAGGTGTACCGTCAAACCGGCAATAGCGTGCTGGGCGTGGAAACCGTAGCGCCTTCGCAAACCGGCTCCTACGGCATCGTGGAAGTGTCGCCGTGGCAGCAATATCAGCGCATTCAAAGCATTGTGGAAAAACCGAAGCCGGAAGAAGCACCGTCCAACCTGGCCGTGGTGGGGCGCTACATCCTCACGCCGCGCATTTTCTCCCTGCTGCAAACCGTAGGGCGCGGGGCGGGCGGCGAAATCCAGCTTACCGACGGCATCGCCAAGCTGTTGGAACACGAACCGGTGTTGGCACACGCTTTTGCGGGCAAACGCTACGACTGCGGCAGCAAGCTGGGCTACCTGGAAGCCACGCTGGCCTACGGGCTGAAACACCCGGAAACGGCGGAAGCGTTCCGCACGCTATTGCAGGAATACAGTCAGGCAAAAGTGTAGCAATCCGCCCATTCTGTATATCAGGCTACCTGAGGCGATGCTTTCAGGTAGCCTGATTTTGCATGCAGCACAAATTGGTTTGGTATAATTGCGCCGTTTGTTCGGCTGCAGCATGAATTGCTGCGGCTGCCATATTCAACATTTTGTTTGTAAAGATTTTCACCATGGCCGGTTCTTCTGCCTCGCTGCGTTTGAAAAGCGTTAATTTCCTCGGTATGGCCTTGTTGTTCAGCGTGTCCTGCTATTTCATCTATTGGGGGCTGGGCTATATACAACATAACCATTCCGCGCTGTTTATTCTCGCGGCACTGTTCGGCATCTTTATGGCGTTCAATATCGGTGGCAACGATGTGGCCAACTCCTTTGGCACTTCGGTGGGCGCCGGCACGCTGAGCATCCCGCAGGCGCTGGCCGTGGCGGCGGTGTTTGAAGTGAGCGGCGCGATACTGGTTGGCGGCGGCGTTACCGATACCATCCGCAACGGCATCGTGGATTTGAGCAGCATGACACTGGAACCTGTGCAATTTGTCCATATTATGATGGCTGCACTGGCCGCCGCCTCGTTGTGGCTGCTGTTTGCCTCGCAAAAAGGCCTACCAGTGTCCACCACGCATTCCATCATCGGCGGCATCGTGGGAGCAGCGATGGTTTTGGGCTTTTACAACAACGGTTTGGCCGGTTTGAATATGGTGCACTGGGAAAAAATCGGCGAAATCGCTATTTCCTGGGTGCTCTCGCCACTCTTGGGTGGGGTAACTTCCTATTTGGTGTTTAAAAACATTAAAACCTATATCCTGGGCTACAACGTGGCCTCCAGCCGCCATGTGCAGCGCCTGCGCAAGCAAAAATTGGCCTACAAAAAGGAACACAAAACACGCTTCGAGCAGATGAGCGAATTGCAGCAGATGGCCTACACCGCCACCATCGTGCGCGATGCCCAGCTTTACAACGAAGGCAACTACCAACCAGAAGAGCTGGTGTCCGACTACTATCGCGGCCTGCACGAAATCGACTGCCGCAAAGACGAAATCAACGCCTTCCGTGCCCTGCGCCTGTGGGTGCCGCTGGTGGGTGCGGTAGGCGGCATGGTGATGGCGGCGATGCTGCTGTTTAAAGGCCTAAAACACCTCAATTTAGGCTTGGGTACGCTGGATAACCTGCTGATTGTCGGCATGGTTGGCGCGGTATTGTGGATGGGCACGTTTGCCTACGCCCGCACCCTGAAAACTGGTGCCAATCTCGACCGCGCCACCTTCATCATGTTCAGCTGGCTGCAAGTGTTTACTGCCTGCTGCTTTGCCTTCAGCCACGGTTCGAACGACATCGCCAACGCCATCGGTCCGTTTGCCGCCATCATGGACGTGCTGCGCAGCGGCACCATCGGCAGCAGCGGCGACATTCCGCCAATTACCATGCTCACCTTTGGCGTATCGCTGGTGGTAGGGCTGTGGTTTATCGGGCGGGAAGTGATTGCCACCGTGGGCGAAAACTTGGCCAAAATGCACCCCTCTTCCGGCTTCGTGGCCGAGCTCTCCGCCGCCACCGTTGTGATGCTGGCCTCCGCGCTGGGGCTGCCCGTATCCAGCACCCACATCCTCGTTGGCGCCGTGCTCGGCATTGGGCTGGTAAACCGCAATGCCAACTGGCGGCTGATGAAGCCGATCGCCTTGGCTTGGGTAATCACCGTGCCGGCCGCCGGCCTGCTGGCATCGATTTGCTTTATTGTGCTAAATGCGGTTTTCTGATTAAAGGCTACCTGAAAAACAGCTTCTATAAGCTTCAGGTAACCTTTTAGTTGAGCTAGGCTACCTGAAAGCGTCAGCCTCAACGGAGTAGAAACATAGCGTAGCAGCGTTTCTGCGAAGCTAAAACTTAATTGGGAAACATCCGCAAGCCTGCCAGCTATCTTACCGACATCTCTCCGGGAAGAAGGGATAGCCATGCCTGCAGACGAATTTGCCAAAAATCTCTATCTGGGAAAGCTGAAATTTCTCAAATCTTGTTTTGAACAACAGCCGGCCTACCCCCAGCACTGTAAATACCAAAATAAAAACCCTGCTGCTTAACGATAGCCAAACCGAACAGCTTAAAGAAACAATCAACACCCTGCTGGATGATGTGTTCTACACCATATCGTTAGGATTGGATGGCGAATGTGCGATAGGAAACATTCAACAAACTTATAAAATTTATGACACACAAGACTGCCTCATTTCCGATTGCGGCGAACTGGAAATAAGTACAGGCGATTATTTCAATGACCGTAAATACGAGAAAGAGATAAAACGAATCAGGGGAATAACAGAATAATCTTTAGGCATTCCCTTGAAGATTGGCTTTTGGGCTGCCGGAAGTTTTCAGGTAGCCTTCTAGATGATAAAGAGGCTACCTGAAAAATAAACAGCCTCTTTGTGCAAAACGCAAAACAGGCTATGGCATTTCCTACCATAGCCTGCTTGCCTTATTGACCTCGAATTAAGCGTTGCCAGCAGCCGGAGCATTGGCAGCGGCTTGTTGCTGTTCGTACATGGCTTCGAAGTTGATCGGCATCAATACCACGGGCGGGAAGCCGGCACGGGTGATGCAGGAAGACACAGCTTCGCGGGCATAGGGGTAGAGGATGTTCGGGCAGGCAATGCCGAGCAATACTTTCACATCTTGCTCCGGAATGTTTGCCAAACGGAAAATGCCGCTCTGCGCCACTTCGTTCAGGAACAATACTTTGCCATCAGGCAACTTAGCGGTGACGGTGACGGTGACGGTTACTTCGTGGTGTTCTTCTTCCAGTTTCTTAGAATCGGTGTGTACTTGGATTTCCACGTTCGGAGCATCCTGGCTGAGGAATACTTCCGGTGCGTGCGGCACTTCCAAAGACAAATCCTTTACATACAGTCTTTCTACATTGAAAATCGGTTGCTGTTGTTCTTGTTCGCTCATGGTTTACTCCTGAGAAAGGGGTGAAAAAATCAAAATGGAGATATGGCGGATTGATCCGCTATAAACTTTATAGGCTACCTGAAAATGCTCTACTTTGCCAGCTTTTCCTTGTGGGATAAGGTATTCGGCAGCTTTCCCGTTGCATTTGCCGATTATTGGGTGGGTACGGTTTGAACGTTATCCAATCTATCGGCATCATGCACAATCCGGCGCACCATGGCGTCCATATCGGGTAGGTAGCCGCCGGAACGGTGGCTGTTAATAATCACCACCACGGCCAGCCTGCGTCCATTGGGCGGCAACCAGTAGCCGGCCAGTGCACGCACGTCGCGCAGCGTACCTGTTTTCATGCGCAGCGAGCGGCCGAGCTGGCGAAAGCGGCCACGCAGGGTGCCATCGGTACCGGCAATCGGCAGGGTGTGGATGAAGGTATCGCGGAAAGAGGAGCGGTAGGCTTGAAACAACATGCTGCCGAGAAAACGGGCGGTAAGCCGCTCGCGGCGGGAGAGGCCGGAGCCGTTTTCCAACACCAGCGCTTCATCATCCAATCCGACCGAAACCAGCTGCCGCCGCACGGCAGCCTCGGCGTTCTGCACGCTGTGTGGTCCGCTTGCCTGGTGGCCAAGAGTGAGAAAAACACTGCGTGCAATCAGGTTGTTGGAGTGTTTGTTCATGTCGGTCAGCACCTCGCCCAGCGGTTTAGAAAAGTGCGTGGCCAAGATGCGGCTATTGCTAGGGGCAGCTCCCCGGCCAAAGCCATATAGGCCGCCCAAGCCCTGTGCGAGCCAATAGCCGCGAAAACTTTCTTCGGCAAAGCGTGGGGCATCGAACAAATTGATAAACATTTTCTCGCCCATACAGGCAGCAGGCAGGCGGCCACGGAACACCAGCACACCGTTTTCAAATTTGGCGGAAACATGATTGGAAAGTTTGCCGCAGCGGCCGTCGGTTTCGGTGAGTTGGCTGAGGTCAGTTTGGATGCCGTAGAGTGGCGGATTGAGCAAGAAAACAGGCTGTCCGGCTTCATTGCGGGCGGCAGTAATCCAAAGGGCTTTGTAAGCAATCATGTGTGGGTCAGGCGGTACAACAAAGCTTTCGTCTGCGTCATTTTCAAAACCTTCAGCACTAGCAAGGCCACCCCAAACACGCCGATCCAGCACCACTTTGCCATTTAACGACAAGATGCCCTGCCGCACTAGCTGCTGTTGCATATCCAAGAGATCGGGCTGGTCGAAGGCAGGGTTGCCACTGCCCACCCAGTATAAATCACCTTGTAGTGCACCATTAGCCACCGTACCACTGCTGCGCCATTGGGTTTGCCAGCGGTAATCACCGCCCAATCCACGCAAGGCGGCGAAGGTGGTTACCAATTTCATGGTGGAGGCGGGATTCATAGAAACATCAGCTCGATGTGCAAACAACACTTCACCGCTGTCGAGGTCTTGCACATAAACGGCAGCCTCTTCCGGCTGGATACGTCCGAAATCGATGGCAAAGGCTACCTGAAAATAAAAGGATAAAGCAAATGCCAACAGCAGGCGGAAGTGGTGTGTGCAGAGGAGTAGAAGTTTTTCCAGCATAATATTATTTTTAATAAAATATTTTCCAGCAGACAAATTTTGCTCCATCCCACCTGCATTAGCAATGGGAAATTGTTGGCAAGCAGCTATTTCTGCATTCCCCTAGTTGCAAGTAATGCATATAAAAAACCGGACTTTGTATAAAGTCCGGTTTTCAGTATTAAATGCTAATTGGATAACGATTACTGAGCAGGTTGCTCAACCAAAGTACGGATGCGAACGTCTACACGACGATCCGGCTCGATACATGCAATCAGAGCACTGCGTTTGCGGGCAGCAGAAACACGACGACCCAAGTTGCGAACTTCTTGCTGACACTGCTCGGTCATCTTAGCTTGAGATTCACCCAAACCAACAGCAGAGATTTTCTCAGCCGGTACGCCACGGCCAACTAGGTACTCGCTAACAGTGTTAGCACGACGCTCAGACAGGCGTTGGTTGTAGGCATCGCTACCCATGAAGTCAGTGTTACCCTCAACACGTACAGATTGTACGTTGCTGCCGGTCAAGCGCTGAGCCAGCTCATCCAAAGTAGTGCGAGCCTCGGGACGCAGGTTGAATTTGTCAAAACCAAACAGGAAGTTGGATGACAAGGACACCAGCTCTTCACGTACTTGCGGTTCGGTAGGAGGAGCTTCTGGCTGACGGTCGCCACACTCTACCAGACCCAAGCGATCCACTTCAGCGTTCAAGAAGCTGTTTTCCCAGCATTCGTGAGCACCTTTGGGCTCATAGTTGGAGCGAACTACTTCGCGAGACTGCTCGCTGATAGTGTAGCCATATTTTTCATTATTGAAGCTGCTGTCCGCCATAGCGGCACCGGAAGCAACCAAGGCCAAGAACAAAGCGCCTAATTTAAGCTGTTTGGTCATGTTATTCCCTCATCAAAAAGTTTGTTATGCGTAGACCTGGGAAGCTTTACAGCATACCGGTCTTCACAAAAATCACCATATACGGACCGCCCAGATACTGCGGTAATCCAAATATATTCGGGGTATCACTATAAAAAACCGTGCCCGAACTGTCAATAAGGAATTGGCTACCCGCCGCACGGGCGCCTCCGTTTCCTACGTACCCAATCATGCCCAAAATTACCCTTACTGTCAGCAGTATAATGGCAAAAGAAAGGGTTATTTCTCTGTAAGTTGTTAAAAAACAACAAATCCCATCGCAAATTACCAGCACACGGCAAAATAATGCTGGCAGGTCATGCTACCATCCAATCTTTATCAGTTTCAGGCGAAACTGGTGATTTCTGTGGCACTTCGTCGACCGGCTTGTCGCATAAATCCGACAAACACCACTTGGATGCATCATGAAACTGCGACAACCGCGCTATTTTCTAGAGATTACCGCTGCAATCTGAATATTCCGGAGGTGGTAGAAATTTTTTCACTTCCCAGCCGGTCATTTCCAAACAAATAAAGCTTTTAGAAGACGAGCTGGGCGAGCAGCTGTTTGTGTGCAGCACGGCAAGCGCATTGTGGCAGTTACGCTGCTGAGGCAGGCCGTACTAGGGATTGCCGAGCGCATCTTCCTCAAGGTGCAGAGCATCCGCAGCATTGGCACTGAACTTGCCGAGCAGGATAGTGGCTAAATGATTGCCTACGCCTTAGGCACGGCATGTGTTGCCACCGTTAGTGGCCGATAGCTTAGCCGATTTCACCATCAATTCGGAGGGGATGCGCGTCATTCCAAGTTGCGTCATATCAGTGCGGGCTTGGAACCGCTGCGTATTGGTACCGCAGGGGCACGCGCTAACGGGCAAAGCCGCATCAACCTAGTAAATTTGTCGTCCGCACCGCTCATCGGTTACACCGATGCCGAACAGGATGCGGCATTGTAGCAAGCCTTTACCAACAGCAGGTTGGCTTTGCCACAGGTGGCACTTTCCAGCATGAATGAGGGCATGATTAAAACTTATGTGCGCACCGGCTGGGAGCTTCTAGCCGACACCGCCTACGACCCGCAGCGCGATGCCGATTTGGTTTGCCTGCCGGCAGACCATCTATTGTTGTGATGTAGCAGGATGGCTATCTGCGCAATTATGCCTGCGATTTCATGCAGCTCTACCTCCCCGGCCTCACCCACGGACGCATCAAGCAAGCACTATACAAGCCGATTTACTTTGATGGTTGGCTGTTTACGTTTTAGCTTCATAGAAACTACGGACGCTTTGACGCTTTCATGTAGCCTGTCAGGCATACTGAAAGGCTACCTGAAAAATCGTTGCTTAGTCTGAAAGAGAAACAGATGACCGAAACCGAAGCTCACTTCATCATCGGCCGGGAAACCTTGGCGGTGAACCAGTTCAGCAAACATAGTCCAAAACTGGGAGAATAGGAGAACCGGTGATTCAACATTCAGCCTTGGACAAACTAATTGAAAAAGTACGCCGGTAGCGCCCCTTAATTCTTAGATCCGATTTGAGGCTACCTGAAACGACGTCTTGGCAAAGCCAAGGCAAAGTTCCTGCGAAGCTAAAACATAAGCTTCACCAAAATTAAAACCGGATTCCTTTATAATTGCCCCGTCCTGCCCAATATTGATTTGCCGATGGATACCCTCTCCCCCGAATTCGTTTCCACCCCCCAAACCACCCCCACTACGCCACCTGCCAAGAAACGCCCTGGCCTGCTGCGCCGCTGGTTTAAACGCCTGGTATGGAGCATCATTCTCCTCCTGTTGGGCTTCCACCTGCTGGTTTTCCTGCTCTTAGCCTATTGGAAAGGCCAGCCCGTGCACACCAGCGCCTTTATGCTGCGTCATAACCTTTCCACTTTCTCCCGCGTGCAGCAAACTTGGGTGGACGAGAGCCAAATCGCCCGCGTGGTGAAACAGGCCGCCATCGCCAGCGAAGATGCCCAATTCAGCAACCACGACGGTTTCGACTGGAACGGCATCGAACACGCCATGCGCCGCAACCAGCGCAGCGGCACCATCCGCGCCGGCGGCTCCACCATCAGCCAGCAGCTGGCCAAAAACCTGTTCCTGTTTGCCGAACGCTCTTACGTGCGCAAAGCCGAAGAAGCCGTGATTACCGTGATGCTGGAAAACATGTGGAGCAAAGAGCGCATCCTCACCGTGTATCTGAACGTGGCCGAATTCGGCGAAGGCATCTACGGCATCGAAGCCGCCTCCCAACATTATTACCACAAGCCGGCATCCCGCCTGCGCGCCGGTGAAGCCGCTTCCCTCATCGCCATGCTGCCCAACCCTAAATACTTCCAACAACACCGCAAAGACCGCCGCCTGCGCAATAAAACCCGCATCATCCTGCGCCGCATGGGCAGCGCCGATTTGCCGCCAGACGAAGAGTAGTTGGTATCTATTGTTAAAGGCTACCTGAAAAACGGAATTGGTTTTTCAGGTAGCCTTTAAGCTGTGTAGCACGGCTTGTTGAGATGTTGCCGTGCCAAGCTGCCACAGTTTTCAGGTAGCCTGCCTTGGTAAATAGAGCAGTCGCTGTAAAGTGATGCAATTTGCTTTACAATCTCATCGCAGGTAAAGTGATTCGGTCTGCAAAGAATTGGCGGCGGCAATCCTGCCCGGCCGCCAGCAACTAAAAGGAGTGGCAAAATGTATCAACGGATTTTCGTTCCGATAGACGACAGTAAAACCTCTCTCTACGCCCTGGAACAAACCTGCCGGTTGGCCAAGGCAACCGATGCCGTATTGGTGGCCGTGCACGTAGTGGATTTAACCGACCTCAAACGCGAAGCCAGCCGCCTGCCCAATTCCGAAGAGCTGTATGCGGCCGAAATGCAGGTGGCCGACCATGCCGAAGCCATCATGAAGCAGGCCGGCGTGAAATACGAAGTGGACACCCTGGAAAACGACGGCATGCGTATTTCCGACGTGTTGATTAAAGAGGCCGTGCGCCAAGAGTGCGACCTCATCGCCATGGGTACCCACGGCTTCTCCGGCCTGCTGCATTTGTTGATGGGCTCCGTAGCCGAAGGCGTGCTGCGCCAAGCCCCCATGCCCGTGCTGCTGTTCCGCCGCCCAGACAGCGAAGCCTAACTGCACCAACTTTCAGGTAGCCTCCTGCCCGCGCAAAGAGGCTACCTGAAAACGTCATCTAAATACTCCACAACCTTAACCCAAATGGAAAACGTCCTATGGCAATCCCCGCTTACAACGAAGAGATGAAAAAATTCATCCATGGCCTGCTCAACCACCTGGTGCAGAGCAAAGGCTCCGACCTATTCATCACCGCCGGCTTCCCCCCGGCCATGAAGCTCGACGGCAAGCTCACCCCGATTACCGACAAACCGCTCACCGCCGACCACACCGCCCTCATCGCCCGCGCCCTGATGGACGACAAACAGGCCGAAGAATTCGACAACACCAAAGAATGCAACTTCGCCATCAGCCTGGCCGGCGTGTCCCGCTTCCGCATCAACGCCATGGTGCAGCGCGGTGCCACCGCCCTCGTTTGCCGCGTGATCACCAGCCAGATTCCCAAGTTCGACAACATGAACCTGCCGCCGATTTTGAAACAAGTGGTGATGGAAAAACGCGGCCTCGTGATTTTTGTGGGCGGCACCGGCTCCGGCAAATCCACCTCCCTGGCCGCCATGATCGACTACCGCAACGAAAACAGCCACGGCCACATCATCACCATCGAAGACCCGATCGAATTCGTGCACCCGCACAAAAACTGCATCATCACCCAGCGCGAAGTGGGCGTGGACACCGAAAACTGGTTTGCCGCCCTCAAAAACACCCTGCGCCAAGCCCCCGATGTAATCCTCATCGGCGAAATCCGCGACCGCGAAACCATGGACTACGCGCTAGCCTTTGCCGAAACCGGTCACCTCTGCATGGCCACCCTGCACGCCAACAACTCCAACCAAGCGCTCGACCGCATCATCAACTTCTTCCCCGAAGAGCGCCGTACCCAGCTTTTGAACGACCTCTCGCTCAACCTCAAAGGCTTCATTTCCCAGCGCCTCGTGCCCAAGCCCGACGGCAAAGGCCGCGTGGCCGCCGTGGAAGTGCTGCTCAACTCCCCGCTGATCGCCGAGCTGATTCTAAACGGCGACATCCACGGCGTGAAAGAAATCATGGCCCACTCCCGCGACTTGGGCATGCAAACCTTCAACCAGTCCCTGTTCGACCTCTACGAAGCCGGCCACATCGCCTACGAAGACGCCCTGAAAAACGCCGACTCAGTAAACGACCTGCGCCTCAACATCCAGCTCAACAGCAAACGCGGCCGCGATAACGAAAAATCCGGCATCGACAGCCTCGCCATTGTCGGCATGGACGAAGCAGGCGAAGCCTAAGGCGGCAAAGGCTACTTGAAAACAGCAGTTCGAATGCTTGTACCCAACACGTAATCCACAACGAAGTTAAAGAAGTTAAATAAGCAGCCCGGCTGCATAGGAAAAGGCTACCTGAGATTTTCAGGTAGCCTTTTCCTGCTCAACAACCAAGCTCTCAAAAAAGTGCTTTATCTAGAATTTAGCCCATACACCTGTACCAAGGCTTCGGTTTAGTAGCGATAGAAGTAGGGCTCCAGCGTGCTCCGGGAATCTTGCGGTAGTCGGCCAGCCAGCGGACAATATCGTCCAGCTCGCCTACGCCAATAGAGCTCGGTGCGGTTGCAGGTGGATAAAATCACGGCTTCGTTGGCCGTGCGGCTGCCTACCAGCTCGCAATGCCTCAGACAGCGCGGCAGCAGCAAAAGCCAACCGCTCGCGTATGCTCAACGGAGCGGTTTGGTGGTTCAAGCCGATGGCGGTAAGCTGCATGGCGGATTATCCTAAAAACCGAAACTGCGCTATTATAGCCAAACCGCACTGGATGGTGAATAAAATCTTTTAATAACTTCAATATGATAGTGTTTATCAGTTAGCAACTTGAGAAAGGAGAAACCGATGGATTTGCACAATATCCGTGAAGACTACAGCAAACAGGAGCTTTCCAAAGCCGATTGCGCCAATACGCCGCTGCCGCAGTTTGAAAAATGGCTGAACGAGGCCATCCATTCTGCCGCTAAAGAGCCCACCGCCATGAGCGTGGCCACGGTGGACGAAGTCGGCCGGCCCAACAGCCGTATCCTGTTATTGAAAGAGGTAAACGACCGGGGCTTTGTGTTTTTCTCCAACTATCAAAGCCGCAAAGGCCGCGCGCTGGCGGCGCATCCGTTTGCCGCGCTCACCTTTTTCTGGCCGGAGCTGGAGCGGCAGGTGCGTGCCGAAGGGCGGGTGGAAAAACTGGACGCTAAATCTTCAGATGAATACTTCGCCAGCCGCCCCTACACCAGCCGCTTGGGCGCGTGGGCCAGCGAGCAGAGCAGCGTGATTGCCGGTAAAAGTATCATCGTGGCACGCGCAGCGGCTGAAGCTGTGAAACACCCCCTGCACGTACCGCGTCCGCCGCACTGGGGTGGCTACCTGCTGATTCCCGACCGGATGGAATTCTGGCAAGGTCGTCCCAGCCGCCTGCACGACCGCATTCAATATCGGCTGGAGGGTGATAAGTGGATTAAAGAGAGGCTTGCGCCTTAGTTTGGCTGTATAAAAAAGCCTTATATTCTGAACTTCCGCCTAAAATTCCTGCGTACGCACTTAATGCAAAATATCAGCATAGCTGGCTTCGTTGATGAGAAAGACGGCGTGACAAGTACGTGCATTCGATTTCGTGCATAGTAACATCGTTATCAACAAAGAAGTTGATTTTTCAGATAACCTGAAACAAAGCTAAAGCTTAGTTACCTAACCTCTCCCACTCCTTCAACAACCTTTTCACCGACACCGGATACGGCGTCTTCAATTCCTGCGCAAACAGCGACACTCTCAATTCTTCAATCATCCATTTAAACGCGGCGAGGTCGTCTGAAACGGGTAGTCCTTGTTTCACCAAGCTGTCGGTTTTTTCCTGCCACATTTGTTCCAATTCCTGTATATCGGCTTCGCGGGCTGCGTCGCGGGCGGGGTTGCCGCTGTATTTTTCGAGGCGCATGGTCATGGCTTTGAGGTAGATAGGGAGGCGCGGCCATTGTACCCACGGGGTGCGGGTGGCGAAGCCGGCGGCGAGCAGGGTTTGCAGGTGTAGTCTTAGGAGGTGGGTGAGCGGGTGTTTGCCGAGTTTGCCGTTGAGTTCGGCGTAGGCGGCGGCGATTTCCTGCAAGTAGCGGCTGAGTGCTTCTTTGACGGCGGGCAGGCGGCTGCGGGCGCGTTTGATTTGTTCTTTGAAGGCTTTTTCGTTGCGCGGCAGCTCGTCTTCGCCGATAAAGGCGCGGTCGCAGACGGCTTGGGTGAGGTCGTCGCGCAGGGTGTCGGCGTTGATGTGTTTGAGCAGCATGGCGGCTTGGGTGAAGCCTTGAATGCCTTTGTTCAGGTCTTTAACTTGTTCTTTTAGTTGTAGTTTCATGAGTTCGATCACGCCTAATCGGTGGGCTTGTTCGGCGGCGGCGGACGTGTCGAACAGGCGCAGGGCGATGCGGCCGTCTTTTTCTTTTTGCAGGCCGAGGTAGCCGGTGAGCTGTTGTTTGCCGCGGGCGAATTTGATGGATTCGGGCAGGGTGCCGATGTCCCATGCGGTAACGTTTTCGCGCTCGAATTCTTGGGTGTTGTCGCGGAAGGTGGTGGCGGCGGCTTTGCCAAGTTGTTGTTGGATTTGGATTAAATTGCGCCCCATGGCTAATTCTTGCCCGCCGTCGTCGATGATGCGGAGGTTGAAATAGCAGTGTTCGGGCAGCCTGAACGCGGCCCATTCGTCTTGGTTGATTTGCTCCAGTATGCGGATGTCGCCTGCGGTTTTGGCGATGGCTTGGGCGAGTTGGGGCAGGATGGGGGCGTTGCGGTCGGGGTTTTGGCTTAAAAATTGGGTGATGAATTCAGGCACGGGCACGCAGATGCGGCGGATTTGTTTGGGCAATGCTTTGATTTGTAGCTGGATTTTTTCGCGTATCATGCCGGGCACGAGCCATTCGAGGGCGGCGGGGCTGATGCGGTTGAGCACGGTGAGCGGCAGGGTGAGGGTAACGCCGTCGAGCGGGTGGTGCGGCTCGAAGCGGTAGCTGAGTTTGAATTTGCCGTCTGCGGTTTGCCAGTGTTTGGGGAATTGTTCTTCAGTGATGTGCGCGGCGGCGTGCTGCATGAGGTCGTCGCGGCTGAGGAACAGCAGGCGCGGGTTGTCGCGCTCGGCGGTTTTGAGCCAGGCTTGGAAGGTGCGGATGTCGGCGAGGGGGAGGGGTTTCAGACGGCCTTTTGGGGGTGCAGGCTGCTTTTGGGGTTTGGGGTCGTCTGAAACATTTTGTAGGGTGTGTGAACTCGGTTCACGCACGCGGTTGCCCGTATCTTTGGAATCCGCGTGCGTGGCTTGCGCCACACATTCTACGTTGTGCTTTTTAGATTTTAGGACATCTGCTGCATCCGCTCGTGCCAATAAGATGAGTTCGTCGGCAGTCTCAGCATCGGGATAGTGCACCAAGCCTGCTTCGTCAAATTGCGCCATTACGCCACTTTGTAATGTCGCCCATTCTTCGGCGGAACCGATGGACGGGTCGCATTGCTGCTCGGCAATCAAGGCAACGATTTTGCCGTGCCATTGTTTGCTGTCGATCGTTACACGGTCACCCAGCAGTATTGGTTGACCGTCGGCGTAGCATAGGGAGTTTTCAGGTAGCCTTTGAGCTTTGGGGTCGTCTGAAACCGTTGAAACTGCGGTACTCTGTCCCCTCTCCTGTGGGAGAGGGTTAGGGAGAGGGCTTGCTGTGACTGCGGGAAAGTTGGTTTGGGCGGCAACTGTTTTGCCCTCTCTCCGATCTTCCCCCGAATAGGAGGGGGCGGTTTGCTGCGGATTTGCGGGATGCAGGCCGTCTAAAACCGCGTCTGCCGTATAAAAATCGGGCAGTCGTTCGTGATAAAACGCGAACAGGGCTTCATCATCGACCAGTACATCCTGCCGACGCGATTTGTGTTCGAGTTCGGTAATTTCCTTAATCAGCTTTTTGTTGTGGACAAAAAAGTCCGCTTTCAAATCGCATTCCTGCGCCACCAGCGCGCTGCGGATAAAGATTTCGCGGGCTTCTTCGGGGGCGATTCTGCCGTAGGACACGGGGCGGCGTGGCAAGACGGTCAGGCCGTAGAGCGTTACCCGTTCGCTGGCGATGACTTCGCCGCGTTTTTGTTCCCAGTGCGGCTCGAAATAGTGGTAGCGGACGAGGTGCGGCGCTTCCTGCTCGATCCATTCGGGCTGGATGGCGGCCACGTCGCTGGCATAAAGTTTCGTCGTTTCAACGAGTTCTGCCGCCATCACCCATTTGGGTTTGGCTTTGAACAGGGCGGAGGCGGGGAAAAGGTGGAAGCGGCTGCCGCGCGCGCCGGTGTAGTCGTTGCCGTCGGGCGATTTCATGCCGACGTTGGCGATGAGGCCGGTGAGCAGGGCACGGTGGATTTGTTCGTAGCCCGCTTCTTTGGCAGCGCGGATTTGGGCGCGGTGTTGTTTCTTATCCAGTTGTTTTTGTTTGAGTTTGTCGGATAGGTCTTGGTTGCCAGCATTTTCAGACGACGTGAGCTGCCTGACTTCGGGAGGTCGTCTGAAAGCGGCTTCCTTGGTGGTCAAACCCATTTCAATCGCGGTTTGGGCAAGTTGGTGGTGCAGCTCGCGCCATTCGCGCATCCGCAGGTGCGACAGGAAATATTGGCGGCACCACTGCACCAACTGCTTGTTGGACAAGCCTTTGTCGCGCTCGCGCTGGAAGCTGTCCCAAATGTTCAGGTAGGCAAGGAAATCGGATTGCTTGTCGGTAAACCGCTCGTGCGCCTTGGCGGCAGCATCGCGCGCTTCCAGCGGCCGCTCGCGTGGGTCTTGAATCGACAACGCGGACGCAATCACCAATATTTCCGCCATGCAGTCGTGTTTCTTCGCCGCCAGCAAAATGCGCGCGATTTTCGGGTCGATGGGCAGGCGCGCCATTTGTTCGCCGAGTTTGGTCAGGCGGTTGTGTTCATTAACCGCCCCCAATTCCAACAACACCTGAAACCCATCATTGATATACCGCGAATCGGGCATTTCTAAAAATGGGAATGCTGCCACATCGCCGAGTTTCAACGCTGCCATGCGCAGGATGACGGCGGCGAGGTTGCTGCGGACGATTTCGGGATCGGTGAATTCGGTGCGGCTGTTGAAATCTTCTTCTGAAAACAGTCGGATACACACGCCTGCGGATACGCGTCCGCAGCGGCCGGAGCGTTGGCGGGCAGCGGCTTGGGAGATTTTTTCGACATGAAGCTGCTCCACTTTCGCCCGTGCGGAATAGCGTTTGACCCGCGCGAGGCCGGTGTCGATGACGTATTTGATGCCCGGCACGGTGAGCGAGGTTTCGGCGACGTTGGTCGCCAGCACGATGCGGCGTTTTGCGCCTGAGGGGTGGAAGATTTTGTGCTGTTCGGCGTGCGACAGGCGTGCGAACAGGGGCAGGATCTCGTCGTTGCGCCGCAGCATGGATTTGCGCAGGGCTTCGGCGGCTTCGCGGATTTCGCGTTCGCCCGGCAGGAATACCAAAATATCGCCTTCACCGTATCGCGCCAATTCGTCCGCCGCATCGACAATCGCATCCGTCAGCTCTACTTCCGCGTCGTCTTCGTCTTTGCTGGTCAGCGGGCGGTAGAGAATTTCGACGGGGTAGGTGCGCCCGCTCACTTCCAGCACGGGCGCGCCGTTGAAGTGTTGGGAGAAGCGTTCTGCGTCTATCGTTGCCGAGGTGATGATGACTTTCAAGTCGGGGCGGCGCGGCAGTAGTTGTTTCAGGTAGCCCAAGAGGAAGTCGATGTTCAGGCTGCGTTCGTGCGCTTCGTCGATGATAATCGTGTCGTAGGCGGCGAGATAACGGTCGGTCTGCGTTTCCGCCAGCAGGATGCCGTCGGTCATCAGCTTGACGCAGGCATCGCGCGAGGTGTGGTCGGTAAAGCGTACCTTATAGCCGACCGCGCTGCCGATTTCCGATTTTAGCTCTTCGGCAATCCGCTCCGCCACCGAGCGCGCCGCCAAACGGCGCGGCTGGGTATGCCCGATTAGCCCCGCTGCCCCGCGCCCGAGTTCCAAACAAATCTTGGGCAACTGCGTGGTTTTGCCCGAGCCGGTTTCACCGCAAATAATCGTTACCTGATTTTCGGCAATGGCTTTTTTGATTTCCTCGAGCTTTTCGTGAACGGGCAGGGTGTTGTCGAATTCGGGTTTGGACAGTTTGAACAGGCGTTGCAGATAGAGGTCGTGCGATTTTTGGTATTTTTCTTCGACTTTGGGCAAGCCGCCGTATTTATTTGGATTTTTGAAGGCGGATTGCAGAAAGTGGCGGTCTTTGGAGAGGATCTGGGAGAAATCTTGCTGCGGCATTTGGCTGGAGAAAGTTGAAAGAAAACAAAAGAAGTAATTATAGCAAAAAGTGCTTGGCTATTTGGCGGAAGGCTATGGCAAGAAAGGCTACCTGGAATTTTCAGGTAGCCTCTAATCTATTTATTCTAATAGATATTTTCTCAACTAAAGGCGTGATTTACCCCTGAGGCGGCAGCGGGGCACCAGCAGGATGCTTGTAGCGGTTGTAGGCGAAGAGATATTGCTCAGGGAAGCGGCGCACCCAGTTTTCCACATTGCGGTTGATGATTTCGGCGTCGTGAACTTTGTCGCCGTTGAAGCTGCCGGTTACGGGCTCGATATGTAGGGCGAAGCCGTGGTTTTCAGGTAGCCTGATGCCGGCGAAAAACAGGGGGCGCACGTTTTTTACTTGCGCGAGGCGGCCGGCCAGGGTCATGGTGTAGGCGGGGCGGCCGAAGAAGGGCGCCCATACGCCGTCGCCGTGTTCGTCGGGCACGTGGTCGGGCAAAACGATGGTGGCTTCGCCTTGGCGCAGGGCTTGGATGATTTGCTTCACGCCGTGCAGGTTGGTGGGGGCGGTGCGGCCTTTGTCGCGCACGCGGCCGGCCTGCATGATGTCGTCTAAGATTTTGATTTTCGGCGGCTTATACATGGCGGTGAGCGGGAAAGGCAGGCGGTGGCTGATGTAGCGGCCGGCGAGGTCGTAGTTGCCGATGTGGGGGGTGATGAGCAGCAGGCCTTCGCCGGCATCGAGGGCGGCCTGGATGTGTTCCCAGCCGTGGGTTTCTACGAATAGGGCGGCCACCTGCTCGGGGCTGCGGAAAAAGGCCAGCGGCAGCTCGAGCGCGCCTTTGGCGGTTTCGCGGAACACGGTGCGGACGTGGGCGGCATCGTTGGGCAGGCCAGCGGTATGCAGGTGGTTGCGGATACGTTCGCGGTCGGCGCGGGCGAAACAATAAAGCAGGCCGCCGGCGCAGTTGGCAATGAAGTGCAGCACGGAAAGCGGCAGTGCGGCCAGGGTGTGGAAGAGGAGGAAGACGAGGGTGCGCATGCAGATGGCTTGAAGATGGGTTAAGTAGTATTGTAATGGAAAAGGGGACGGACAAGCTAATAGCGGGGAGGCTACCTGAAAAATAAAACAGTTTTTCATTTCGTGGAAACTCATGCTTTTAGGTAGTCTTTTTACTCCACTTGCCTGTCGTGCGATGCAGGTTTAAACTCAAGCCGTTTTTTGCGCCGATGCGTTTGCCAAACGGTATCGGCTCTTGCTCCGGCTACATTTTCAGGTAGCCCCATCATTCCCAAAGGAGACCCCATGAATCCGCTTCATTCTTTGCAGCCGCAGGCTGTTTGGCAGTGGTTTGCCGATATTTGCACTATTCCACACCCCACTTATCAAGAAGCCGCGCTGGCCGAAATGATTGTTGCCCGTGCCAAGGAAAAAGGCCTGGCGGTGCAGCAAGACGAAAAGGGCAATATTTATATCCGCAAGCCGGCACACGGCGCGGGCATGGCCGATAAGCCCGGCGTGATTTTGCAGGGGCACATCGATATGGTGGCGCAAAAAACTCCCGATTCGCCGCACAATTTCGCCACCGACCCCATCCGGCCGCAAATCATCGATGGCTGGGTACACGCCACGCAAACCACGCTGGGCGCGGATAACGGCCTCGGCTCGGCCATGGGCTTGGCCGTGGCTTTTGCCGACGATATCAAGCACCCGCCCTTGGAAGTGTTGCTCACGGTGGAAGAAGAAATCGGCATGGACGGTGCACGCCAAATGCGTGGCGACTTGCTGCAAGGCCGCTATTTGATCAACTTGGATACCGAAGAAGCCGGTTGCGTGTATGTGGGCTGCGCGGGCGGACGCGATGCCGATTTGAGCCTGCCTTTTGCCGCCGAAGCAGCCGATGGGCAGCATGTGCGCATTACCGTGTCCGGCTTGTTGGGCGGACATTCCGGTATCGATATTCACCGCGGCCACGGCAACGCCATCAAGGTGTTGACCGACCTGTTGGCACGCCTGCCGGAAGAAAGCGGCTGGCGGCTGGCCGCCTTCCACAGCGGTGCGTTGCGTAACGTGATTCCTTCCGAGGCAGAAGCCGAAATCGTGCTGCCCCAGGCATTTGTTGGTGCGCTGACCGAACTGGCCGACACCGTGCGTGCCGAAACGCAAAACGAATTGGGCAAGTTTGCCGATAAATTGGCGATTCAGGTAGCCCCGCTCGGCCAGGGTGCACAGGCCGCCAGCCATGCCGACAGCCGCCGCATTATTGATTTGCTCGCTGCCGTTCCCAGCGGCGTACTTAAATGGAGCGAAGAGTTCGATGGCGTGGTGGACACCTCCAACTGCTTAAGCGTAGTGCACACGAAAGACGGCAAATTTACCGCCTCTATGCTGTTGCGTTCGCTGCGCGAACGGCCGAAAGACGACTTCTGCCGCCTGCTCGGCTCAATCGCACGCCTCTCCGGCGCCACGCTGCAAACTGAACAGGACTACACCGGCTGGGAGCCGCATATGTCGTCTGCATTGCTGCAAAAAACCATCGAATCCTTTGCCGCCGTACGCGGGCAGCAGCCGCAAATCGAAGTAGTACACGCCGGCCTGGAATGCGGCCTGATGCAGAAACACCTGCCGCACACTGAAATGATTTCCTTCGGCCCCACCATCAAAGGCGCGCACTCGCCCAAAGAGAGGGTGCAGATTGATACCGTGGAAGAGTGCTGGCGCATTTTGCTGGATTTACTCAAACGGATTGCTTAACGAATTGAAGCAAGCATTGAAAATTTCTGCCGACCAGCGGTTTTGGTCGGCATTTTTCATGCGAAATTATATTTTTCAGGGGAAATGCATACCAAAAAACGGGTTGGAAAGGGTTTTTAAACAGCGATAATTTAATATTATCTATAAAAATCAGTTGCCTGTGCGCTATTTGCTGGGGTATATTCCGCTTCGGGCTGCCGCAATGCTGTGGCGGCCGATTAAGTTAGAGCGGATTTAAGTGCCAACTTCATCCGCGATAGGAAGTACAAAGGAATACCCGTGAGCACCAACCAAGAAACCCCGCATAGCCTGCAACGCAACCTGAAAAATCGCCACCTGCAACTTATCGCCATCGGCGGCGCCATCGGCACAGGCCTGTTTATGGGCTCGGGCAAAACCATCCATCTGGCCGGCCCTTCCGTTATCCTCGCCTACATCATCATCGGCGCTTTCCTATTTTTCATCATGCGCGCCATGGGCGAGCTGCTGCTTTCCAACCTCGAATACAAATCCTTCACCGACTTCACCCACGACTTGCTCGGCCCGGCCGCCGGCTTTTTTGTGGGCTGGACCTATTGGTTTTGCTGGGTGGTAATCGGCATGGCCGACATCATCGCCATTACGGGCTACACCCAATTCTGGTGGCCGGATGTGCCGCTGTGGCTGCCCGGGCTGCTGTGCATCATCCTCATGGCCAGTATGAATTTGCTCACGGTAAAACTCTTTGGCGAAATGGAATTTTGGTTTGCCCTGGTGAAAATCGTAGCCATTGTTGCCCTGATTGCCGTGGGCTGCTTTTTGGTGGTCAGCGGTTTTGTTGATCCCACTTCCGGCGAAAAAGCCTCGCTCAGCCACTTCTGGAATCATGGCGGACTCTTCCCCAACGGCATCGGTGGCTTCTTCTCCGCCTTCCAGATTGCCGTGTTCGCTTTTGTGGGCATTGAATTGGTGGGCACGGCTGCCGCCGAAACCAAAGACCCGGAAATCAACCTGCCCAAAGCCATCAACCGCATCCCCGTGCGCGTGATTATTTTCTACGTGCTGGCCTTGAGCGTGATTATGGTGGTAACGCCATGGGACGAAATCGATCCCGCCAAGAGCCCGTTTGTAAATATGTTTACCCTTATCGGCATTCCGATTGCCGCCGGGCTGGTCAATCTCGTGGTGCTCACGTCCGCCCTTTCTTCCGCCAACGGCGGCATGTTCTCCACCGGCCGCATGTTGTATGGTTTGTCCGAAGCCGGCGTGGCTCCGCGCATGTTCAGCCGCCTCAACCGCAACGGCGTGCCTGCCACCGGCCTGCTCTATTCCTGCCTCTACCTGATTGTGGCCGTATTTCTGCTGTATCAGGAGGGAGACATCATGGCCATGTTCACCGTGGTCACCACCCTCTCCAGCATCGGCTTCATTTTCGTGTGGGCTATTATTCTGCTGGCCTACCTCAAATACCGCAAAACCCGCCCGCATCTGCACGAAAAATCCATCTATAAGCTGCCCGGCGGTACCGCCATGGTGTGGGTGTGCCTCGCCTTCCTCGCCTTCGTGCTGGTGCTCTTCTCGCGCGATGCCGACACCCGGCTGGGGCTGATGTGCATGCCCATCTGGTTTGCCGCCTGCTCCGTGCTGTATTGGGTACTGTATGCGCGCAAACACAGCAGTGCTCCAACCACACAGCAGTCGCAGCAATAGCGGCAGAGAAAATAAAGGCTACCTGAAAGTTGCTGGCGTTACTGCCAGAACAGCAGCCCAATTGGTCGGCGTCAACAAAAATACCGCAGCTTATTATTTCCACCGACTGCTCCTGTTATATTTCACAACAGCTCACATTCGAAAATATTCAACGGAGAAGTTGAGATTGACGAAAGTTATTTTAGTGAACGACTTAAAGACAAACGGGGTCGCGGTGCTACAGGAAAAGTTGCTGTATTCGAGCTTTTGAAGCGCAATGGCAGAGTTTATACCGTTGCAGTACCCAATCACAAAACTACTTCATTGCCCATTATCCGCGAACAAGTAAGGCTTGATAGCATTGTTTATACAGATTGTTATAAAGCTATGATGTGCTAGATGTCAGCGAGTTTAGCCTCTTGTGCATCAACTACAGTACCCGCTTTGCCAAAAGACAAAACGTCATTTACGTAAGTTTAATGGCATTCCAAAAGAGAATTTAAAGTTATATTTAAGGAATGTAGGTGACGGCTTAAAATAGTGAAATAAAGTCTCTTATTCTATTTTAAAACAATGATAAAGAGTAATTTATCCTAATTATCTAAATCAGCCACAAAAAAATTATAAAATTATAATTATATTGAATAAAAGGTAATTTAAGATGCATGATAAAAAGAAAATTAAGCGCAATATAATTATCTTTACAATTTTTTCTACTCTTTGTGGCTGGATAGGCTATCTGATAGATATAGCGACTAATCAAGCTAATTATGAAAATATAGGAACGACAACTGGCGAAGGCGGATCCTTAGGCCTACTTTTATGGCTTGCTTCTCCTCTTATCTGTACAATAATTCTCCGTACTTTCGGAGGAGATGGTTGGAAAAATTCCGGATTTGACCCCAACTTTAAACAAAATAAAATGATGTATTTAATCAGTTTATTGATATACCCTACAGTAACTGTAATCGTCATTTTACTTGGGACAATGACAGGCAGTATAAAATTTCCCAGCACTAATATCACTATTGGAACCTATATAGGCATTTTACTTGTTCAAATTGCAGCGCAGTTTATAAAAAATATATTTGAAAAATCTGTTTGGAGAGGATATCTCACAAATCAGCTATTAAAACTGAAATTATCAGACTTAGCACTTTATCTACTTGTTGGATGTATATGGTGGATTTGGCATCTTCCTTATATTATGATTTTCTTATCAGAAACTGAAATTAACAATGCTCTGCCTATTGGAAGAGTCCCTTTTTTCCTAATAGGTTTTGTAGTGGTTATAGCTTGGAGTGTAATGTATACCGAGATTTTCAGAATTACTAAGTCGCTATGGCCTTTAGTCATTGCACATACTATGGAAGATGCTGTTATCAATCCTCTACTCCTGCTTGGAATTGTTTCTATAGAAAAAAATCATGCCATTTTCTTTTCCCTCTCCTTAGGAATGATACCTACCACACTATATCTAATAGTTGGTTTGACTATTCGTAACAGGAGAATTAGGCAGGAAGAAATTAAAACTCATATTAGTATCTAAACATCTAAGATGGATAAAATAAATAGTGTGGCAGCGAAATCGAACGGTATCAGCGCAGTATTTTAGTAAAATCCAAGCATATGCTGTCCAAACGTTTTCAGGTAGCCTTTTCTCGAGGCTACCTGAAAACATAATTGTCAAAAAATCAAAACCTAAGTAGTATTGATACATCCAAAGTAATTAACCATATACTAATAAACAAACCACCAATTAGCCAAAAGACTAACTAAACATACCGATTTCTTCTGGCCAGTCGTCCTTATCGGATTGGCCGACAATACACCTGATCGAAGAATTAAAACGGCATGCTCAAAACGAATTTCAAGTTAAGCACCAATGAAAAATTAGTCTTATTTCTTGCCCATACTACTCGTTTTATTCCCTCCGTCCTCCGGCAGATTAGGCTTCCTGCCCGATTTACCGATGGGAAAACGACGGCACAACCGGCGAGCAATACTCCGCTATCAACCTCAGCACACTCAACCGCTATCGGGAAAACTTCCAAAAAAGTCATTTAATTAAAGTGTACTTCAAACTAAATACATTTTTTAAACGACTCTACAAAGAGGCTGTCTGAAAGCCCATCATCAAAACGCTCATCCCCGACAATCCACTCCCGCCCCGCTTCGTCTATAATCCCACCCCATTCCCATTCCGCAAAGGCTACCTGAAATGACCTTCCCCAAGCTTCTCGTCCCCATCGTTGCCGCGCTGCTGCTTGCCGCCTGCGGTGCCACTTTCGCGCCGCAGGATTTGCCGCATTTGGCGGCGGGCGAGAGCCGCCGTTTCAAGCTGGAGCGGCTGGATGAAACCGGCGCGGCGGAGCAGGTGTCGCTGCTGGTGGTGCAGGGCGAGGCGGGTGGGCAGTCGCGCTGGATTCAAACCGACGCGTTCGGTGCGCCGCTGGCGCGTTTGCTGGCCACGCCAAGCGGCTGGCGGCGCGACGGCTTCGTGCCGCCGAACCATGCCGCGCAGGCGGTGTTCACGGCGATGTTCCCGCTGTTGGAAAACGGTTTTTCAGACGGCCGGCCGCGCGAGTTGGAGGGCAGCGGGGCGAAATGGCGGCTGACGCCTTTGGGAGAGAATGATGAATAAGGCACGGGTATACCTCGGCCGGCCGGGTTTGGTGTCGGCTTTGGGCAGCGGTTTGGCAGAGCATTTGGATGGCCTGTTGAGGCCGTCTGAAAACAGCCCGCTCACGTTTTCCAGCGAATGGGTGAAGGGCAAAAACCGTGCTTTCGGCGCGGTAAACCGGCCGTTGCGCCTGTTTCCCGACAATCTGCCCGCCGAACACTGCAGCCGCAACAATCAATTGCTGTGGGACGCTTTGGCGCAAATCGAGCCGCAGATTCAGGCAGCCCTCAGCCGCTATGGCGCGGATAGAATCGGCGTGGTAATCGGCACGTCGGTGGGCGGTGCGGACGAAAATATCCCGCTGTTCCAACACGTTGCAAACGGTGGCGGCTGGGCGGACATTCCGTTCAAACAGCAGGCGCAACTGCTTTCCTCGCCCGCCGATTTCGCCGCGGCGGCGTACGGCCTGCGGGGCGCGTGCTACGGCGTGTCCACCGCCTGCACGTCCGGCGCGCGGGCGCTCATCAGCGCGGCGCGGCTGCTGCGGCTGGGCGTGTGCGACGCGGTGTTGTGCGGCGGCGTGGACACGCTCTCGCCGCTTACCATCAACGGTTTCGCTTCCCTCGAGGTGCTTTCAGACGGCATTGCCAACCCGTTTTCGCGCAACCGAAACGGCATCAACATCGGCGAAGCCGCCGCTGTATTCGTGATGACCCGCGAAGACGACGGCGACGCCCTGCCACTCTTGGGCTACGGCGCCAGCAGCGACGCGCACCATATGTCTTCCCCGCGCCCCGACGGCCTCGGCGCGGCGCAGGCTTTTCAGGTAGCCCTAAACCACGCCGGCTTGCCGCCCGAAAGCATCGGTTGGATCAACCTGCACGGCACCGGCACACAGCTCAACGACGGCATGGAAAACCGCGCCGTGGCCGAAGTGTTCGGCAGCCACACCGCCGCCACCTCCACCAAACCGCTCACCGGCCACACCCTCGGCGCAGCCGGCGCGATCGAAGCCGCCTTCGTATGGGGCATCGCCAGCCGCCGCGATAATCCCGAAGGCAGCCTGCCGCCCCAACTGTGGGACGGCCAAACCGATCCCGAACTGCCCTCAATCGCGCTCACCGTTTCAGGCAGCCGATGGCCGCAAGGGCGGCGCATCGGCGCGAGTTCGTCGTTTGCCTTCGGCGGCAACAACAGCGTCCTCATCATTGGAGAAGAACATGCCCCAATGTCCGATTAAACAACCCGCCGCCCTCCTGCCGCACAGCGGCCGCATGGTGCTGCTGGACGAAGTTTTATCCTACGACGAAAACAGCCTGCACGCCGTCTGCACCATCCGGCCCGACTGCATCCTGCTCCCCGACGGCGCAAACGCCCTGCCCGGCTGGCTCGGCATGGAAATCATGGCGCAAGGCGTGGGCGCATGGGCGGGCGCACACGCGCTGGACGCCGGCCGCCCCGTGCAGCTCGGCTTCCTGCTCGGCACCCGCAAGCTCACCTTCGGGCTACCTGAAATCCCCGTCGGCACCGTGCTCGACGTGCAAATCACCCTGTCCTGGCAAGACAACGCCACCAATATGGGCGTGTTCGACTGCACCCTCGCCTGCCGCACCCCGCCCCCCGGCCGCGACGACCTCACCCCCGGCACGCTGCTCCTCTCCGGCGCACTCAACGTATTCAGCCCCACCAACCGCGAGGCTTTGGACGCGATTTTGGGCAGGTAGCGGTTTCCCGCCTCGCCAAACCCGCCGCACTGCGTTTTCAGGTAGCCTCCCCCTCCGGCCAATAAACAACCGGTTTTCAGGCTACCTGAAATTAAGCGCGGCAGGCATAGCAATGCGGGATGAGGGTTTGCCTGCACATTCTGCGCCAAACCGAAGCCGAATCAAAAACAAAATGAAGCTCAACTCCGAAAACGGCAGCATTACCCTGCCGGACGGCAATATCATCACCGCGCATACCGCCTTGTCTGACTTGGCCGCCCTTTATCCCCAAGCCCGCCCGTTCGTTCCATACGCCGGAACCACCCATTTCGGACTGTCGTTTGCCGACACGTTTCAGCAATACGCCGTTGCCGCACGCTTCCGGCAGGAGCGGCTGGACAGCGTGTCGCTATTTTTCTGCCCGATAGGCGAAGACAACAGTTGGGAAGCCTGGACGGAAGCGCGCGAACTGCAACGCAGACAGGAATTCGACCGCTGGCTGGACAAACAGCTCGGCAGCACGCTCTGCACCGTTCAAATATCGGCCGCAGGCAAATGCCGCCGCTTCGCATGGGGCAGCGCAGGCGCGTATTACCAAAAACAAGACGGCGGCACGGCGATTGCGGTGTGCTATGCCGAACCCTTTTCAAACAGCCCCAGGCCTTTAATTAAGGCTACCTGCAAAATCAACCCTGCTCTCCTGTTTCCGAACAGGCGCGGTCGTGGCACAATCCCGCACTTCCCGCTTTAATTGCGCAGAAACCCGGCTTCGGCTGCGGCAAAACGCCGTTTCGGCGGTGCTTCGCTTTGCTTGTTCCCACTTCGTTGAAGCCCACGTTTTCAGGTGGCCTCCCACCGCCCGGCACGTCTGAACATTTATCACCAAGCCCGATTACCAACAACACACGACCAGCCATGACCGACCCCGCCATCCTCCGGCAAAACGCCGACCGCTTCGCCAAAGACTGCGCCGCCTTCGCCTATGAAATGGGCGAGGCGCAGAAATTCATCACCGCCCTGTGCCGCGTATACGGCCTCGACGCGCACCACGCCGTAGAATTCGAATTCCGCGTGAGAAAGGCAGACCGCAAAGGCATCAACCGCATCGACGGTTTCTTTCCCGGCCTGCTGCTCATCGAAATGAAATCGCGCGGCGAAGATTTGGAAGCCGCCTTCAACCAAGCCCTGGAATACGTGCAGCTTTTAGAAAAAGAAAGCGACAAACCCGAACATATCCTCGTTTCCGACTTTGAAAACCTGCACCTCTACGCGCTCAACCCCGCCAAAACCGCGGCCCTGCCCGAAAAAACCCTCAAATTCAAGCTCTACGACTTCCAGCGGCATGTAGAAGACCTCGCCTTCATCGCAGGCTACGAGCGCATCATCGCCAAGCGCAACGAAGCCCTCACCCTCGCCGCCGCCGACAGCCTCTCCGCCCTGCACCGCGAATTCCTCAACCAAGGCTACGGAGGCGCAAGCCTGCAAACCATGCTCGTGCGCCTCCTTTTCTGCCTGTTTGCCGACGACACCGAACTCTTTGGCGGCAACGGCGTGTTTGAAGCACTGGTTTCCGGCAGCCAGGCCGACGGCGGCGACCTCGGCGGCAGATTGCGCGACCTGTTCGAATGGCTGGATACCGCCGACCGACTCCGCCAAAACACCCCCAAGCCCCTGCTGGCCGAATACGGCGGCTTCCGCCTGCAGTTTCCCTACATCAACGGCAAACTCTTCGTCCAAAACGGCGGCGGAGGCAAATTCGCCTTCAACGGCCAAATGCGCCGCGCCCTGCTGAAATGCTGCGAAATAGACTGGGCCGACATCTCGCCCGACATCTTCGGCACGCTGTTTCAAAACATCATGGAAAACGCCGATACGCCGCCCGCAAACGGCAAAAAGCGGAAATCCGCCCGTCGCCGCGCCTTCGGCGAACACTACACCAGCGAGAAAAACATCCGCCGCGCCATCAATCCCCTGTTTCTCGACGGCCTCAAAGAACAATACCGCCAGGCGCAGGGAGATGCCAAGAAGCTGGAAAAATTCGTCAAACACATCCAGCAGATACACGTCCTCGACCCCGCCTGCGGCTGCGGCAACTTCCTCATCGTCGCCTACCGCGAAATGCGCCTTTTGGAAATGCAGGCGCTGCGCGAACTCGAACACACCGCAGGCGCGCAGCAGGCCGCCTCCCAATGCGACGTGCACCAGTTCCACGGTATCGAAATCGACCCCGCCGCCTGCGAAATCGCCGCCGTCGCCATGTGGCTTACCGACCACCAGATGAACCGCCGCTACCGCGAAGGCTACAAACGCATCCCGCTCGAACGCCGCGCCGACATCCGCTGCGCCAACGCCCTGCAGGCCGACTGGGAAACCCTCGTTTCCCGCCCGCAGGAAATCGCCTACATCGTCGGCAATCCGCCGTTTTTGGGCAAAAAAGAACAAAGCCCCGCCCAGAAAGCCGATATGGGCAAAGTGGTAGGGCACATCAAAGGCGCGGGCGTGCTGGATTACGTAACCGCGTGGTACATCAAAGCCGCGCAATGGATGAAGCAGCACCCGCACGTCAAGGCCGCCTTCGTCTCCACCAACAGCATCACCCAGGGCGAACAAGTGGCCGTCCTTTGGCCGCCCCTGCTGGCCGGCGGCATCCACATCCTCTTCGCCCACCGCACCTTCAAATGGCAGAATGCCGGACACGGCATGGCCGCCGTCCACTGCGTCATCATCGGCTTTGCCATCCCGCAAACCAAAACCGAAGCCGCCCGCCGCCGCACCCTGTGGGATTATTCCGACGACATCGCGGGCGACGGGCGCGAACAGAGCGTGCGCCGCATCAACCCCTACCTGCTGGAAGCCCCCGACATCATCATCGGCAAGCGCGGCAAACCTGTTTCACCCGATGCCCCGCCCATGAGCTACGGCAGCATGCCGATAGACGACGGTTTCCTCATCCTTTCCGAAAGCGAATTTCAGGCAGCCTTGCAGGAAGACCCCGCCAACGGCAAACTCATCCGCCCCTACATGGGCGGCAAAGAATTCCTCAACGGGATAAAACGCTACTGCCTCTGGCTGGACGGTATCCCCGCCGAACAGGCAGCCGCCAGCAGCTTTGCCCGACGGCGCACCGAGCAAGTACGGGCCTTCCGTGAAAAAAGCAAACGCAAAACCACCTACGAGCTGGCCGCCGCACCCGGCCTATTCGGTGAAATCAGGCAGCCGGAAAACCGCTACCTGCTCCTGCCTAAAGTATCCTCGGAAAACCGCCGCTATCTCCCCATTGGCTATATCGAACCCGATATCATCGCCAACGGCAGTGCGCTTATCGTCCCTGATGCCACGCTCTACCATTTCGGCATATTGTGCAGCACCATGCACAACGCTTTTATGCGTGCTGTGGCCGGCCGTTTGGAAAGCCGATACCAATATTCCAGCAGCGTGGTGTACAACAATTTCCCGTTTCCCGCCTTGCCGCCCGAAACCACCGAGGGCGGGCAGGCGCACCGCGCCGCCATTGAAGCCGCCGCCCAAGCCGTGCTTGACGGGCGTGAAGCCGAACGCGACCGCATCCGCCGCATCAACGCCGCCCGCGCCGCCGAACCCGGCTTCACGCCCCTGCCCGAACCCACACTCGCCGGCCTCTACCACCCCGACACCATGCCGCCACCCTTGGCCGAAGCCCACAACGCCCTCGACGACGCCGTGGACGAAGCCTACGGCTACACCGGCAAAACCGCCGATGCCGACCGCGTCTCTTTCCTGCTCGCCCGCTATCAGAAACTTGCCGGCAAGGCCTGAATGCACCGTTTTCTGGTAGCCCGACGCATAAGGCAGGCTGCAGCCCGCCATGTCGGAATATGCAGCAACGGGCGCAGAGCGTGCGTGCATTCCGTACCCTGCCGCCGTGTTTGTTTTTCAGGTAGCCTTTCAGACGGCCGCCAATCCCAAAGGCTGCCTGAAAACGGAAACACATTCCGGCCAGCCCGGTTCGCAGGTACAATCCGCCTGCGGGGGGGGAGCCGGAATGCAGCCAACGCATAAAAACGGATACATAAGCAGGATGGGCTTCAGCCCGCCATTGCAGGGCATGGGAAGGATTGACGGACTAAAGCCCTTCCGCCCACGTATCAATTCTTCCGCGTACGGCTGCAGGGCATGGATACCCGACCGCCCCGCCGTACCGAATACCCGTCCGGCCGTTTTCAGACGGCCTTTTTTCAGGTAGCCTCCAGCCGCCTGACCCGATATTGCAAAGGAACCCCACCATGACCCAAACCATCCTCATCACCGGATCCACGCGCGGCATCGGCCGTGCGGCCGCTTTGGCCTTGGCACAAGACGGCTTCGACATTGTGGTGCACGGCCGCAGCCGCATGGCGGACGCCGAGGCGGTGGCGGAACAAGTCCGTTCGTTAGGGCGGCAGGCGCGGGTGTTGCAGTTTGACGTGGCCGACCGCGCCGAATGCCGCCGCGTGCTGGAAGCGGATATTGAAGCGCATGGCGCGTATTACGGCGTGGTGCTGAATGCGGGGCTGACGCGCGACAATGCCTTCCCCGCGCTGGAAGACGAGGATTGGGACCGCGTATTGCGCACCAATCTGGACGGCTTCTACAACGTGCTGCACCCGCTCATCATGCCGATGATCCGCCGCCGCGCGCCGGGGCGGATTGTGTGCATGGCCTCCGTGTCCGGCCTGATCGGCAACCGCGGGCAGGTGAACTACAGCGCGTCGAAGGCGGGGCTGATTGGCGCGGCCAAGGCTTTGGCGGTGGAGTTGGCCAAACGCAAGATTACGGTCAACTGCGTTGCCCCCGGCCTGATTGATACGGAAATTTTGGATGAAAACGTGCCGGTGGAGGAATTTTTGAAAGCCATTCCAGCGCAGCGCATGGGGCTGCCTGAAGAAGTGGCGCATGCCGTGCGCTTCTTAATGAGCGAACACGCCGCCTACATCACGCGGCAGGTAATTGCGGTAAACGGAGGATTGTGTTGATGAAAACCAAACGGGTGGTGATTACCGGCGTGGGCACGGTGTGCGCCTTCGGCCGCAAATGGAGCGAAATCGAAGCTGCCTTCCGCGCGGGCAAAAACGCTGTGCGCCGCATGGAAGCGTGGGATGCCTTCCCCGAAATGGAAACCCGGCTCGGCGCGCCGCTGCCCGCCTACGCGCCGCCCGCACATTGGTCGCGCAAACAACTGCGCAGCATGGGCCCCTTGGCGCAATACTGCACCGATGCCGCCGAACAGGCGCTGAAACAGGCTGGTTTATTGGACGATCCAGCCATCCGCAACGGCAGCATGGGCGTGGCCGCCGGCTCGTCCAGCGGCAGCACCGCCGACGTGCTCGACATCGGCCTGCTGCTCGCCCACCAGCCCAACAATTTCAACGCCAACACCTATGTGCGCATGATGCCGCACACCACCGCCGCCAACGTAGCCATCTTCTTCGGACTCACCGGCCGCCTGATTCCCACTTCCAGCGCCTGCACCTCCGGCAGCCAAGGCATAGGCTACGCCTACGAAGCCATCAAATACGGCAAAATCCCCATGATGCTGGCCGGCGGCGCCGACCAGCTCTGCCCCTCCGAAGCCTACGTGTTCGACAGCCTCTACGCCGCCAGCCGCCGCAACCACGAGCCCGAACTTACCCCACGCCCATATGACACCGCGCGCGACGGCCTCGTGCTCGGTGAAGGCGGCTGCATGATGGTGCTGGAAGAATTAGAACACGCCCAAGCACGCGGTGCGCACATCATCGCCGAAATCGTCGGCTACGGCGCCAACTGCGACGGCAGCCACATTACCTGCCCCGAGATGCGCACCATGCAACGCTGCATGGAGCTCGCCCTCGAAGACGCCGCACTGCCGCCCTCTGCCGTCGGCTATGTCAGCGGCCACGGCACGGCCACCGAACAGGGCGACATTGCCGAAACCCAAGCCACTGCCGCCGTGTTCGGCCACATCCCGATCAGCTCGCAAAAAAGCTACCTCGGCCACACCCTCGGCGCATGCGGCTCGCTTGAATCCTGGTTTGCCATCGAAATGATGCGCAGCGGCTGGTTCGCCCCCACGCTGAATCTGAACGACATCGACCCCCGCTGCGGCGAAGCCGACTACCTCACCGGCTCCGGCCGCCACATCGACACCGAATATGTGATGAACAATAACTTCGCCTTCGGCGGCGTGAATACGTCGCTGATCTTTAAGCGGTGGTAGCACGGTATTTGAGTCAAGAGGCTACCTGAAACGATTGTGCCTGAGCAGCTGTTTTCAGGTAGCTTTCCCCGCACAAGCCCTAATTTCCGTAAAACCCTGCCAACAAAGTCCCACCGGGGTAAGGATAGGTTAATCAGATGGCGCAAACAGCGACAGTTTCCTAGAATAGCCGCATTTCCCAACAGCTGCCGGAAAGGGCAAGCAGAGCAAAATGAAAAAACCATTGAAATGGACGTTGTGGGCAGTGGCTGCGCTGACCATGAGTGCGGCTGGTTATGCCTTTTTGAATCCAAGCAAGCCGCCAACCACCTATCTCACCGAAGAAGTGAAACGTGCCGACGTGCGCCAAACCGTATCCGCCACCGGCGAAATCTCTGCTGCGCAGCTGGTAGACGTGGGCGCCCAGGCTTCCGGCCAAATCAAGCACTTGTATGTGAAGCTCGGGCAGCATGTGGAAAAAGGCGACCTCATCGCCGAAATCGACTCCACCACCCAGCTCAACACACTGAACACAAACAAGGCCAAGCTGGAAACCTATCAGGCACAGCTCGTATCTGCACGGGTGGCACTGCAAAACGCCGAGCGCAAATACCGCCGCGAGCAGGCCTTGTGGGCGGAAAATGCCACTTCCAAAGAAGAGCTGGAAAGCGCGCAGGGCTCGTATGCCGCCGCCAAGGCGCAGGTGGGCGAGCTACAATCTTCCATCCGCCAAACCCGCATTGCCATCAACACGGCTGAAGCCGACTTGGGCTACACCCGCATCACCGCGCCGATTTCCGGCACGATGGTTTCAGTGAAAGTGGAAGAAGGGCAAACCGTGAATGCGGCGCAGAGCACACCCGCCATCGGCCAAGTGGCCGATTTGAGCCGCATGCTGAATAAAATGCAGATTGCTGAGGGCGACGTAACCCGCGTGAAAGCCGGCCAAACCCTACTGTTCACCACCCTGGCCGACCCCAATAGCGAACGGGAATCCAAGTTGGAAAGCATTGATCCGGGCTTGACTACCATGTCACAAGGCAGCTACACCACTAGCACCGACACTACCAACACCGCCATCTACTACTACGCCCGCGCCCTCGTACCGAACGAAGACGGCAAGCTTGCCATCGGCATGACCACGCAAAACAACATCGTGATCGGTGAAGCCAAAAACGTGCTCACTGTTCCTGCCACCGCCGTGAAGCAGCGCGGCAGCGAGCGCTATGTGCGCGTGCTGAAAGCGGAAAATCAGGTGGAAGAGCGCACCATTACCGTGGGCATCAGCGATGGCACACTCACCGAAGTGAAATCGGGCGTGACAGAGGGTGAGAAAGTAATCGTGTCGGAGAGCGATGGCACAGTGAAAGAGTGGCAGGGTGGTCCGCCGATGTAATAAGAGGTGTCGGACAGCAGATGTGCCTGCAGACTACAGACTACCCGACACTTTCACCGTACTCCTGTCTTAAGTTAAGGCTACCTGAAACCCTCAACCCAAGCCGTATAGACAATTTAGCTTCGCAGCAACTCCGCGGCGCTCTGTTTCAGCTTCGTTGAAGTTATGCTTTCAGGTGGCTCCTGCCACAACAAAATCCGTACGCATATGAACCTAATCGAATGCCGTAATATCAACCGCTATTTTGGTGAAGGCGCCAACCGCGTTCATGTTTTAAAAGACATCAACCTCACCATCCAAAAAGGCGATTTCATCACCATCATTGGCCAATCTGGCTCCGGTAAATCCACGCTGATGAACATCCTTGGCTGCCTCGACAGCGCCTCTTCCGGTTCGTATCAAATCAACGGTGTGGAAACCACACAGATGAGCGGTGACGAGCTGGCCGCGCTGCGCCGGCGCAAATTCGGCTTCATCTTCCAGCGCTACAACCTCTTGGGCGCATTGAGCGCGCGCGAAAACGTGGCCCTGCCCTCCGTGTATGCCGGCATGGATCAGAAAAAGCGATACGAGCGCGCCACCCGGCTTCTGGCCGATTTGGGTCTGGAAGGCAAAGAAGCCAACCGCCCCAACCAGCTCTCCGGCGGCCAACAGCAGCGTGTTTCCATTGCCCGCGCGCTGATGAACGGCGGTGAAATCATCCTGGCCGACGAGCCCACTGGTGCACTCGATTCGCACAGCGGCGAAATGGTGATGGAAATCATCTGCGGACTGCACGCCAAAGGCCACACCATTATTTTGGTTACGCACGACCCGAAAATCGCCGCCTTCGCCAACCGCGTGATTGAAATCAAAGACGGAGAAATCATCGCCGACACCAGCAAAAATGCCGAAATCCCACCCAGCAGCGTGGAAAGCCGCACCGAAAAGCAATCTTGGCTGTTTTATAAAGACCAGTTTGTGGAAGCCTTCAAAATGTCGGTGCAGGCCATCATGGCGCACAAAATGCGCTCCCTGCTCACCATGCTCGGCATCATTATCGGCATTGCTTCAGTGGTATCCGTGGTGGCGCTGGGGCGCGGCACGCAGGAGAAAATCCTTTCCGACATCAGCGCTATCGGTACCAACACCATCGGCGTGTATCCCGGCAAAGGCTTCGGCGACCGCCACCGAGGCCGCATCCGCACGCTTACCATTGCCGATGCCGAAGCCATCGGCAAGCAAAGCTATGTCGATAGCGTTACTCCGACGACCACTTCCAGCGCCACCGCCACCTACCGCAACACCAACGTTACCGCCCAGCTCTACGGCGCGGGCGAGCAGTATTTCAACGTACGCGGCATCAAACTCGATCAAGGCCGGCTGTTTAACCAAGACGACGTGGACACCGCCGCGCAAGTCGTCGTTATCGACCCGAACACCCGCAAACAATTGTTCCCGGAAGGCACCAACCCCATCGGCCAAACCATTTTGTTCGGCAAACGCCCGTTGCGTGTGATCGGCATCAGTGCCGAAGACCAAAGCGGCTTCGGCAGCAACGACAGCCTGCAAATGTGGGCGCCCTACACCACGGTGATGAACCGCATTTCCGGCGAACGCTATATCAGCTCGGTAACCGTAAAAATCCGCGACGATGTGAGCACCTCCGTGGCCGAACAGGGCATCAAAGAGCTGCTGCTGGCGCGGCACGGCAAAGAAGATTTCTTCACCAGCAACAGCGATAGCATCAAGCAGACCATCGAAAAAACCACCGGTGCGATGACTCTGCTGATCTCCTGTATCGCCCTGATTTCATTGGTGGTTGGCGGAATCGGCGTGATGAACATCATGCTGGTGTCGGTAACCGAGCGCACCAAGGAAATCGGCGTACGCATGGCTATCGGCGCGCGGCAGGGCAATATTTTGCAGCAGTTTCTGATTGAAGCCGTGCTCATCTGCCTCATCGGCGGCGCGGCCGGTATTCTGCTTTCCTATTTAATCAGCTTGGGCTTCAACGCTCTGGCCAGCGAGTTTGCCATGTCATTCTCCACCTGGTCGATTGTGAGCGCGGTGTGCTGCTCCACCTTCATCGGCGTGCTGTTCGGCTTCATGCCCGCCAAAAACGCTTCCAAGCTCAACCCGATTACCGCCCTGTCGCGCGATTAGAGACCCCTGGGAGCGTGAGAAGCCACGAAGCTAAAACGCTGCCTGATATTTTCAGGTAGCCTACAACCGGCAACCAAGGCTACCTGAAACCCACCCGACACCCAACCAAGAAACGAGGGTTTATGAACTACACAACCCACCTGCCCATCCGTGCGGCCGCGCTGGCTCTGCTTTTGCTCGCCGGCTGCGCCATCGACCAAACCCCCAACACCCAAATCGGCCTCGCCCAAGCTCAGCGCGACGGCAGTGTACAAACCGCCGCCAGCGAAAGCGGCCACTGCCCCGATCCCGCCGGCTGCGCCTACCAAACCGAAGGCGATTGGTGGCAAACTTTCGGCGACAGCGGGCTCAATGCCTTGGTGGAACAGGCCTTGGCCAACAATGTGGATTTGAAACAGGCCGCCGTTAGTGTGAACAAAGCTCTGTATCAGGCCAACATTCTCGGCGCCAATCTCGTGCCCGAATTCAACGCTTCGCTCGGTGCCAACGCCAACCGCAACCTCGACACCCGCCAAAACAGCCACAGCTACAGCAGCCAGCTCGGCTTAAGCTACGAGCTCGATTTATGGCGCAAACTCAACGCCACCGCCTCTGCCCAAGCGTGGGAGCAGCGCGCCACCGAGCAAGATTTGGCCGCCACCCGCCTGACTGTAATCAACAATGTGGCCGATGCCTATTTTCAGGTAGCCTATCTCAACGAAGCCATTAAGCTCACCGAAAAAACCATCGAGCAATACAAACAAATCCTGCAAATCGCCCGCAGCAAATACCGCCACGGCCGCGTGGCCTCAATTGAGGTTACTCAGGCCGAGCAATCCCTGCTCGCCGCCGAAAACAGCCTGCTGTCCCTGCAACAGAGCCGCAGCAACACCGAAGCCACCCTACGCAACCTGCTCAACCTGCGCCCCGGCCAGGCAATGGCCGTGCAGCCTGAATCCTTCCGCCTGCCCGAAGGCGGCAAGCTCGATTTGAATGTGCCTATCTCCACCCTCGCCGCCCGCCCCGACCTCATCGCCGCCGACTACCGCCTGCAGTCCGCCCTCAAAAGCCAGCAGGCGCAATACCGCAACTGGTATCCCAGCATCACGCTGAATGCCGCGCTAAGCACCTCGTCCGAACACAGCAAAAACCTGTTCAACGTGCCGATATTGGGCGGCAGCGTCAGCCTCAATCTACCCTTCCTCAACTGGCGCACCATGCACTGGAAAGACCGCAGCGCCGAAGCCGACTTTGAAAACGCCAAACTCGCCTTCGAAAAAGCCCTCACCACCGCGCTCAACGAAGTCGATACCAACTACCGTCAATACCGCGCCAGCAGCCAAACCCTAGGAAACCAGCGCCGCCGCCACCGGCTCGATGCCGAAAACAGCCGCTACTACCGTGTGCGCTACCAACACGGCCGCAACGAGCTCAAAGACTGGCTTTCCGCGCTGAACACCGAATATTCCGGTGCACAAAGCCTGCTTGAGGCCCGCTATCAAGCCCTGCGTTACGAAAGCATGGTGTATAAAGCCATGGCCGGGCGCTACCGGAAAGCCCCTGCCCAAACGGCACAGCCCGCACAGTAGGCGGGGTATCAGGATTATCGGCTGAACCACAAAAACCGGACAGGCACACAGCTATCCGGTTTTGCTGTTTTCAGGCAGCCTATTAGGCTTCGGGCAATCGTCAAAGTGGTAGTGGCCAAAGGCTACCTGAAAGCGTCAGCGTGGCCAAACTCCACAAAGCAATCTTTATAATCTTTCTCCCGACCGATTTTTTGTAAAATTTAGTAGGTTACTTTAAATCTATATAGCTGTTTATTGATTTAAGTCAAATCATCCTTGTTTAAGTGCATTTTTGTACTGAATTTAGGCTTTTCTGTCTAAACCATGGCAAAAATAGCAGCTGGCTCTTGAAAATTTAACGTAATTATTTCCACAAATATGTTAAGCTTATACTGTTTGGTAGTTTAAGACGTTTGTGCCTTATTAATGGTACAACGTCCGATTACCGGATAGGGGGCTGCCGAAGTTGGGCAGTACGGCCTGGCCGGACAGCCGTTTTATTTTTGTTGAATCGGAGTGTTGTTATCATGAACAAACTCAAAAGCTTCCTGATATGGGGTGCTGTGGTGCTGGCTGGCTTGGCCTCCTTTACCACTTTGGCTATCCATCGCGGTGAACAGGTAAGTGCAGTCTGGATGGTAATTGCTGCCGTCTCCGTATATGCTATTGCCTACCGCTTTTATAGCCTCTATATTGCCAAAAACGTAATGCAGCTCGATCCCAACCGGCTCACGCCGGCCGAGCGCCACAACGATGGCTTGGACTATGTGCCGACGCACAAAGGTGTGCTGTTCGGCCATCATTTTGCCGCCATTGCCGGCGCCGGCCCCTTGGTAGGCCCAGTACTAGCCGCGCAGATGGGTTATCTGCCTGGTACGCTGTGGATTATCTTCGGCGTAGTGTTTGCCGGTGCGGTTCAGGACGCGATGGTATTGTTCGTGTCCATGCGCCGCGACGGTAAATCCTTGGGTGATATAGTTAAACAAGAGCTGGGCACCGTGGCTGGCGTGATTGCCTCCATCGGTATTCTGATGATCATGGTGATCATTATGGCCGTGCTGGCGTTGATTGTGGTGAAAGCCTTGATCCACAGCCCATGGGGTACCTTCACCATCGCCACCACCATCCCGATTGCCCTGTTTATGGGTATCTACACCCGCTACATCCGTCCAGGCAAAATCGGCGAGATTTCCATCGTCGGCTTTATCCTGCTGGTGTTGGCGATTGTGTATGGTAAAAACGTGGCCGAAAGCTCCTTCGGGCATATCTTCGACTTGGAAGGCTTGTCTATCGCCTGGGCGGTAATGATCTATGGTTTTATCGCTTCCGTACTGCCGGTATGGTTGCTGCTCACTCCGCGCGACTACCTTTCCACCTTCCTGAAAATCGGTACCATCATTGCATTGGCCTTAGGCATCATTATTGTTAGCCCGCCGCTGCAAATGCATGCCGTTACCCGCTTTATCGACGGCTCCGGCCCGGTGTTTTCAGGTAGCCTTTTCCCCTTCCTATTCATTACCATCGCCTGCGGTGCGGTATCTGGTTTCCACGCCCTGATTTCTTCCGGCACCACCCCGAAAATGGTGGAAAACGAAGAACACGTGCGTATGATCGGCTACGGCGGCATGATTATGGAAAGCTTTGTGGCTATTATGGCGCTGGCTGCTGCTGCTTCGCTTGATCCTGGTGTGTATTTCGCCATGAACAGCCCGGCTGCCCTCATCGGCACCGATGCTGCCAATGCCGCACACGTGATCACCACCCAGCTGGGCTTCCCGGTAACTGAGGCCACTCTGCTGCATACTGCCAAAGAAGTGGGCGAGCTCACCATCCTGTCCCGTGCAGGCGGTGCGCCGACTCTGGCTGTGGGCATGGCGCACATCATGAGCCAGTTGATTCCCGGCGAAGGCATGATGGCGTTCTGGTATCACTTCGCGCTGCTGTTTGAAGCTCTGTTCATTCTAACTGCAGTGGACGCCGGTACCCGTGTGGCCCGCTTCATGATTCAAGACTTGGGCAGTATCTTCTACAAACCGTTCGGCAACACCGACAGCCTGCCTGCCAACCTGATTGCTACCTTCATAGCCGTGGCTCTGTGGGGCTACTTCCTCTACACCGGGGTAACCGACCCGCTGGGGGGTATTAACTCCCTATGGCCACTGTTCGGTATCGCCAACCAGATGCTAGCAGGCGTGGCCTTGATCCTGTGTACTGTGGTTCTAATTAAGATGAAACGCGACCGCTACATTTGGGTTACTTTGGTACCGTCTATCGGCGTATTAGTGGTAACTTGCTATGCCGGTTGGCAGAAAGTGTTCGATTCCAGCCCGCGCATCAGCTTTATGGCTCACGCTGCCAAATATAAAGCAGCCTTGGCCAACGGCGAAATCCTGGCTCCGGCCAAAACCGCCGAAGAAATGAGCCGCATCGCGTTCAACGACTATGTGAACTCCGGCCTAACCGTGCTGTTCTTGGCTGTGGTGGTATTTGTGGCTGTTTACGGCTTCCAGGTAGCCATGAAAGCTCGCAAAGTCGGCTGGGCCACCGCCCACGAAATCCCGCCGGTATTCCGTAACGAAACCGCCGGCGCAAACACCGAGTCCGTGAATGAAGCATAAACTGAAACAGCACCTACATCAGGCTTGGAAAACAGCCAAGTTGACCGCCAACCTGATGGTGGGCGTACCGGATTACGCCAACTATGTGGTACGCCAAAGGCGCTATAACCCCAACGCACCGGTGATGACCGAACAGCAGTTTGCAGATTACTGCCGCAAACGCCGCTGTGGCGCCAACGGCGGTCGCTGCTGCTGACTCTAGCTTTAGCGAAACCAAACCGCTTGAAAGGGCATGTCCTTTCAAGCGGTTTTTCTGCATGCTGCGATTGGCGCTCTACGGGCTATGGTAATGTGTTGTTATTATTGTTCAAAATATTTTCAAGCCTCTTCGCATTTTGAAAGGGCTGCCTAAAAACACTTTTTGCCTTACTATTGTCCTAGCCTGCAGAGCACATATAGCTGAAGCAACTTGTCACCCATGCAAAAACCACATCAGCCTTGGGCATACCGAATGGATTCAAAAAGGCTACCTGAAAACCTCATTATCTACCCTTAAAACCGCACCTCAGGTGGCACTTGGTGTTTGGCGCGGTCGGGAAACTCCAAAAGCTGTGCCGGCTGCCGGTGCCCGAAATAGGCGGCGATAATGCTGTGCGGAAACAGCTGGCGCAGCATGTTGTAGCCCATGGCCGCGTCGTTGTAGGCCTGGCGGGCGAAGGCGATACGGTTTTCCGTGCTGGTAATTTCCTCGGCCAGCTGGCGCATATTGGCAGCAGCCTGCAAATCTGGATAGGCCTCAAGCTGCACCATCAAGCTGCGCACAGCTTGGGTGAGCAGGGTTTCGGCAGCAGAAAGCTGCGCCACCGCTTCCGCATTTTCCGGCCGCACACCACCCAGCACGCCAGCGGCCTGATTGCGCGCCTGCGTAACCTGTGTAAAGGTGTCATTTTCGTGTTTCAGGTAGCCTTTGGCGGCAGCCACCAAATTGGGAATCAGGTCATGCCGACGTTGCAGCTGAACGCCGATTTGGGAGAAGGCGTTGCGGTATTGGTTTTGCGAAATCACCAAACGGTTGTACACCATCACGCCCACCACACTCAACGCGGCCGATAAAAGAAGGACAATCCACAACATGAGGCTCTCCTAAGTGTTAAAATTAACGTTTCAATGTTATCACAAAATTTCGTACGAACAACGGTTTGAATGGTTTTCAGGTAGCCTGAACCACAAAATCGCCCTACGCAACCACAGGATAACCGACCTTGACTGAAAAACTAAATAATGCAGACTTTAATTACGATTGCTTGGACAAAACAGAAACGCTATTAAAGAAGCCTTGGAATTGGCTGTCAGCCTAATCAAATTCCTGAATAGATCCCATGATGATGACTATAATCGCTATCGGCGAGGCCCATCCGCATTTAAACGAGCCAGAGCAGACGTTCGAAATGCTCAATAAGGCTCATCAGTCAAGCAAATCTCACGCATTCAAAGGGCACGATAATGCTTGGGAATTTCATAAACCGTACAACACATGGACCGAATTTCGAGCCTGGAACCCCTGTCAGGCTGCCGGAAAGCTTGATTTTTAGACGGCTTTTTCCTGCCCAACACCACCCGCCGCAAAAATGCACCACGACAAAGAAATCCACAGTCACCACCACAACCCTGCCGCACAAACGCTGCAACTGTTTTTAAAACAACGGAGAAACACTGTTATTCCAAAACGTTGCTTATTTTTAGTTTGAAAACATCCGCCTACAAAATGGATTCTGGATTTGGAAAGTATTACCGTACACCAAATTACGGCAAACAATATTGCCAACTTTCCCACATTGGCGTTTTACCAAACTGCCGACACCCCATACATGTATCTTTCATGGGCTCATCCGCAGGGGCTGTAGGTTATATTATCTGTCGCGGCAAGCCATAAGCTATGAGCAAGGTGGGCACTTGCTACCCGCACGTTTTGTATTTGGGGCTACCTGAAACCGCATAAGCATAAATGCCCACCCTACAACAATCGGCAATTTGTATCATCTGCCTACACTACACCTGCTTAAACTACAGACATTAAGGAGCCATAATGGAATTATCCGCTGAACAAACTGCCGCCCAACTGCGCTGTCCGCACGATGAAGCGGGAGTGCTTTTCGGGCAGGTGATGAACCTGCGCAACCTGGCCCAAATCATCAGCGCGTTCGCCGCCGCCCGCCTGCGAAACAGCGACAAGATCTTAGAAACCGGCTGCGGCAACGGCGGTCTGCTGGGCTACATCCTGTCGCAGGCGAACGACCTGCACTACACCGGCTTGGAAATTTCGCCATTGATGTGTGAGCAAGCGCAGGCATTCAACGCGCCGTTTATTGCCGCAGGGCAGGCAGATTATTTGCTGTATGACGGCGGCGCGCTGCCCTTTACCGATGCCGCGTTCGATAAAACCGTGTCAGTCAACACCGTCTATTTTTGGGACGATGCGCCGCTCATGTTGTCCGAATTCTGTCGCGTACTGAAACCCGCCGGCCGACTGTGCCTGAATTTCTGTGAAAAAGAATTCATGTCCAAATTGCCGTTTGCAGCTCACGGCTTCACGTTCTACAACGCCACCGACATCCATGCCCTAACTGATAACCTGCCGTTGCGTTGCGTACTTGAACAGCGCAGCCGCGATTGGGCAGTCAGCAAAAGCGGCAAACTGGTACAGCGTGAATTTGTGGATTTGGTATTTGAACGGATGTAGCAGCTGTAGGGTCAGATACTTGTATCCAACCTACCGCCTGCAGGCTGCCTGAAACCCCATCTGGAAACCAAATGCAGGCTGCAACCCTGAAACATCCACCCCAAGGACACCCATGACCATCCTCCAAGCCGAGAACCTTTCCTTCGCCTTCGGGCACGTCGCGCTGCTCGACAAAGCGTCTTTCCAACTGGCCGCGGGCGACAAAGTCGGCCTGATCGGGCGCAACGGCGCGGGCAAATCCAGCCTGCTGAAAATCCTCGCCGGCGTGCAGAAGCCCGACGATGGCCAGCTCATCCTGCAAAACGGGCTGAAAACCGTGTATGTGCCGCAGGAGAGCTTTTTCGACGGCGCGGCCGCCGTGTTCGACATCGTGTCCGAAGGGCTGGGCAGCCTGCGCGGCGTGCTGCGGCGTTACCACGAAATCGGCCGCGAACTGGCGCACGGGCAGAACGACAGCTTAATCAAAGAATTAAACGAACTGCAAAACCAAATCGAAGCGCAAAACGGCTGGCAGTTCGACGCGCTGGTGAGCCAGACTATCGGCGAACTGGGGCTGCCTGAAAACGAAAAAATCGCCAATTTGTCCGGCGGGCAGAAAAAGCGCGTCGCGCTGGCGCAGGCATGGGTGCAGAAGCCCGACATCCTGCTGCTGGACGAGCCGACCAACCATTTGGACATCGACGCGATTTTGTGGCTGGAAAACCTGCTGAAAAACTTTTCAGGTAGCCTGATTGTGATTACCCACGACCGCCGTTTTTTGGACAATGTGGCCAACCGCATCGTCGAACTCGACCGAGGCAGCCTGCGCTCTTATCCCGGCTCGTTCGCCAAATACAGCGAGAAAAAAGCGGAAGAACTGGCCGTAGAAGCCGAACACAACCGCCTGTTCGACAAATTCCACGCGCAGGAAGAGGCGTGGATTCGCAAAGGCATCGAAGCGCGGCGCACGCGCAACGAAGGGCGGGTTAAGCGTTTGGAAGAATTGCGGAAACAGCGCGCAGCGCGGCGCGAACGGCAGGGGCAGGTGTCGTTCAAGCTGGACGCGGGCGAGAAAAGCGGCAAAATTATCGCCGAACTGGAACACGCCTCGTTTGCGTACGGCAACAAAATGATTATGAAAGATTTTTCCGCCGTGATTCAGCGCGGCGACAAAATCGGCCTGATTGGCGCGAACGGCATCGGCAAAACCACGTTTTTGAAGCTGATTTTGGGCGAACTCGCGCCCACCGGCGGCAAAATCCGCCTCGGCAGCAAGCAGGAAGTGGCGTATTTCGACCAATTCCGCAGCGCGCTGAACGAAAACGACACCGTGTTCTACACGCTCGGCCAGGGCAACGATTATGTGGAAATCGGCGGCAAAAAGCGGCACGTGATGGGCTATCTGGAAGACTTCCTGTTCCACCCCGCCCGCGCCCAGTCGCCCGTGTCGTCACTTTCCGGCGGCGAGCGCAACCGCCTGCTGCTGGCCAAACTGTTCACCCGCCCCGCCAACATTTTGGTGCTGGACGAGCCGACCAACGATTTGGACATCGACACGCAGGAATTGCTGGAAGAACTGCTGCGCGACTACGCCGGCACCGTGTTCCTCGTCAGCCACGACCGTATGTTTTTGGACAACGTGATTACGCAGAGCATTGTATTTGAAGGAGAAGGCCGTCTGAAAGAATACATCGGCGGCTATCAGGACTATGCCGACGCAAAAGCACGCGAAGACAAAGTGCAGGCTGCCACCGCCACCGCCACCAAGCCAGAAAAACAGCCGGAAAAAGACAAGCCCAAGCCCAACCGCAGCGTGAAGCTGTCGTACAAAGAACAGCGCGAACTCGACGCCCTGCCCGACGAAATCACCGCGCTGGAAGCCGAACAAGCCGATTTGAATACCCGGCTTTCCGACCCGGAAATCTTCAGAGATTACGAAAAAGCAAGCAGCCTGCAAGCGCGGGCGGAAGAAATTGAAATGCTGCTGCTGGAGAAATTGGAGCGGTGGGAGATGCTGGAAGGGAAGCAGAACGGGGAGAGTTAAGTTTGGCTTCGTTGAAGCTGCGCTTTCAGGTAGCCCTTCCGCCCTTTTGCTACAATCCAGCCTTTCCCACCGCCGCCCAATCATGAAGCTCCTCGCCGTCATTCCCCACTACCGCCACCTCGGCACACTGCCGCAGGTGGTTTCCGCCCTGCGCCATTGCGGTTTACCCGTTTTGGTGGTGGACGATGGCTCGGGCGAAGACTGCCGCGCCGGTTTGGAGGCGTTGCGTGGCGAGGGCGTTCAGGTGGCCTTCCGGCCGGTGAACGGCGGCAAAGGCAGTGCGATGAAATGGGGCTTCAAGCTGGCGGTGGAGCAAGGTTTCAGCCACGTTTTGCAGATTGATGCCGACGCGCAGCACAGCTTCGCCGACATCCCGCGTTTTGTCGAAACCGCGCGTGAAAGGCCGCAGGCCGTGGTGTGCGGGCGGCCGGTATACGACGGCGACGTGCCTAAATCGCGCCTCTACGGCCGCAAAATCACCGATTTTTGGAACGTGCTGCACACTTGGTCGTTCGACATCAAAGACGGCATGTGCGGCTTCCGCGTTTATCCGCTGGATGCCGTTTTGCCCATCCAATACGGCGGCGGCATCATCGGCGAGCGCATGGATTTCGACAACGAAATCCTCATTCGCCTGCATTGGTCGGGCGCGCCCTTCGTGTGGCTGGACACGCCCGTGCGCTACGAAGCGGGTGGCGTATCGCACTTCAACCTGCGCCGCGACAACCTGCTCATCAGCAAAATGCATGCCCGCCTGTTTTGCGGCATGGTTGCCCGCCGCCTCGGCCGCCTTTTCAGACGGCCTCAAGCCGCACAAACCGAACAGGCGCATTGGTCGGCACAGCGCGAACGCGGCCACCGCCTCTTCCTCAAGATTACCGAATGGCTGGTGCACTACCTGCCCCTGTGGCCGGTGCACGGCATCGCCGCCCTCGTTGCCGCCTATTTCTACCTCACTTCCGCCGCCCAACGCCGCAGCGTGCGCCAATATCAAGGCTACCTGAAAACCAGTTTCCCCACCGTACCGCTGCCCGCGTGTTTCCCCGTATACCGCCAATTCGCCGCCTTCGGCCAAGCCGTGGCCGACCGTTTTGCCGTTTGGCAGCATAAAATTACCGTGCCCGACCTCGTGGTGGAAGACCCCGACAACCTGTATGCCGATATAGATAACCACAACGTACGCGGCCAAATCCTCATCTGCTCGCATCTGGGCAACATCGAAGTGTGCCGCGCCCTCGTCTCCCACCACCAAGGCTTCAAACTCAATGTGCTCGTGCATAACGCCCACGCCGAAGATTTCAACCGCGCCCTCAAAGCCGCCGGTGCCAGCGATTTGCAGCTGATTCAGGTAGCCGGGCTCGACGCCGCCAAAATGCTCCAACTCTCGCAAAAACTCGACGCCGGAGAATGGCTCGCCATCGCCGCCGACCGCACCCCCGTGCGTGGCAACAAAACCGTGCCCGTGCAATTCCTCGGCCACACCGCCCACCTGCCGCAAGGCCCCTGGCTGCTCGCCGGCCTGCTGCGCGCGCCCACCAACACCGTCTTCGCGTTAAAAGAACACGGCCGCTACCACCTCTGCCTCAAACGCTTCCGGCCCGCCCCTGGCTGGACAGCCGCCACCCGCAAACAAGTGATCGAAAACATGGCGCAACAGTATGCCGACGTCTTGGCCGCCCACGCCGCGCGCGCCCCCCTGCAATGGTTCAACTTCTACGACTTCTGGAGTAACGCCCCACATGGCTAAACACATCTACTGCCGCCACCACACCGAGATCGAAGTTCCCTTTTTCGACGTAGACGTGATGCAGATCGTCTGGCACGGCCACTATGTAAAATACCTCGAAATCGCCCGCTGCGCCTTCCTCGACGCCATCGGCTACAACTACACCGTTATGCTCAAGCACGGCCACGCCTGGCCCGTGGTAAAGCTCGACCTCAAATACATCCGCCCCGCCCGCTTCGGCCAAAAAATCCGCGTGGAAATAGCCGTAACCGAATACGAAAGCTGCCTGCGCATCGACTACACCCTGCGCGACGCAGAAAGCGGCGCCAAACTCACCCAAGCCCACACCACCCAAGTCGCCCAACGCATCGACAACGGCGAAATGCAGTTCCAAACCCCCGCAAGCTGGCAAAAGGCCGTGCGGCAGTTTGCAGGGTTTGCCCCCTTGGCCAAGGATTGAGGCTACCTGAAACCCCGCGCCCTCCTCACACTGCACGCCTTCCCCGCAAATCCACTATACTATGCTTCCCTTCCCACTCCCCGCATAACCCCGACACCATGAAAAAACTCCTCCTCAGCCTCCTCCTTTCCCTTGCCGCACTCCCCGCACCCGCTTTCAGCACCGCCGAACTTGCCGCACAGCTGCAAGCCCCGCAGAGCGTGCAGGGCAGCTTTATCCAGCAGCGTTTTTTGCGCTCCATAGACAAACCCGTGCAAACCGGCGGCCGCTTCGCCCTGCGCCCCGGCCGCGGTCTGTTTTGGCACCTGCAAAAACCGTTTGAAATGAAACTGCGCGTGCGCCGCAACGGCATCAGCCGCCAAGACGCGCAAGGGCAGTGGCGCGCCAACGGCAGCCAAACCGCGCAGGCCGCGCAAGTGAAACTCTTCATGGCCGTGCTCGGCGGCGACACGGCCGAACTGCAACGCCACTTCAACCTCGCCCTTTCCGGCAACGCCCGGCAATGGCAGCTCGCCCTCACCCCGAAAACTGCTGTAATGCGACAAGTGTTCAACCAAATCGTCATCAGCGGCGGCCAGCTGGTGCAGAAAGTGGAGCTGGACGAAAAACAGGGCGACCGCATCGTGATGCAGTTTAGCCAGCTGCAAACCAACCAGCCACTCAGCCCCGCCGCCCAACAAGCCTTGGGCGAATAAGCCAAGCCAGAAATCACTTTTAACTACGCGGGAGCTGCGCTTTCAGGTAGCCTTCAAGCAGCGGGATAGATGTTTACAATATCTTGTTTTTTGTTACAATCCGATCAGCGGCAATACCCTTATTCCCCTTTCCAAACAGGAGCGGCAAGATGAAGCAAACCATGATGAAGACGGCAGCGGGCGTAATGGCGGCGCTGCTGTTGGGCAGTGCGGGCTTGGCTTGGGCACAACCCACACCAGCGCAAATTCAGCAACAACAGTTTCAACAGCAACAGCAAATGATGGATGCGATTCGATCAGACAATATAAGAAATTGTGGAGACGAACATGGGCATGGTTGCCGTCAGCAAAACTCCGGCCCCACCGCCGCCGAAATACGCGCCTGGGAGCAGCGCGAGGCAAAGGTGCAAGCCGAAATCGCGGAACTGCGCCGCACGCCGTTTTACATGGCGATTGCCTATGATTTCGGTACGTTTGAAATCATGTGGGCCGGTGGCTATTATTCTGAACACCGGGCAGTTGAGAGAAGCTTGAAACAATGCAAAACATCCAATTGCCAGGTATTTGCAACCTTCTCAAACGCTTGCGCCGTGGTTACGCGCCCGGACAGGGGGGCGCGCTCAACAGAAGATTTGTTTGTCGGCATTGATACCGACGACTCAAGAGCCGCGGCCAAATCCATACAGGCCTGCGAAGCCCGACATGGGCAAGGGCAATGCAGCTATTTGGATGTGCGTACTAAAAACGGCATGGCTTTCTGCACGGGCTACGATTACAGTATCTACGGCCATCGTTAAGCCGGTTACAGCCAAAAAGGCTACCTGAAATTTCAGGTAGCCTTTTGCCAAGCGTAACCTGCATAGGTGACTTGCAGCTTCCGCCGCCCATGTGCCACTTCGTTTTATTTTTCGGCCCGCAGGAACTTCGGCCCACCGTTCCAAGCCTAACAGCGGGCTGCCTATACGACGCTTTTCAGATAGCCCCTAAAGCTGCCTGAAACACCGCCAATCCCTTATCCAACCCAAACCCGAAACCATGTCCATACTCCCGCTTTTAAACCGCTCCCCCGATTCCCCGCTGGCCGAAGACTGGACAGCCTCGCAGTTTTCCGCCGCCACGCTCTCGCTGGCCGCGCGTTTGCGCGCGCACAAGGTGCAGGCTGCCGCGCTGTGGTTTGACGATGCGGCGCGCTTTGCTTCTGCGCTGCTGGCCGCTTGGCTGGCGGGGGCGGAGGTGTATCTGCCGCCGAATCTGGCGGAGGAAAACCGCCGTTGGGCGGAAGCGGGCGGGGCGGTGTGGTTGAGCGACGTGCCGGAAGTTTCAGACGGCCTCTGGTTGTACGACGGGGCGGCGGAGCAGGCGGCCGCGCCGGCGGAAGCGTTGGAATGGCCGCGTGAAAACGTGCTGTATCTGAAAACTTCCGGCTCTTCGGGCAAGGCGAAGGTGGAAACCAAAACGCGCGCGCAGATGCTGGCCGAAGCGGCTGCGCTGGCCGAAAGGCTACCTGTAAGCTGGCGCGGCCTGGCGGCGGCGGGCAGCGTGAGCCCGCAGCATTTATACGGGCTGACCTTCCGCGTGTTCGTGTCGCTGGCGGCGGGCTGGATAATTGGGCGGCGGCAGTGCGTGTATCCCGAATTGCTGCTGGCCGATTCGCGCCGCGAATGCGTGTGGATTGCCAGCCCCGCGCTGTTGAACCGCTTGGGCGAGGGGCGCGATTGGGCGCGGCTGCGGCAGCATGTGCGCGGCATCATCAGCGCGGGCGGGATGCTGCCGGCGGCCACCGCCGCGCTGCTGCAAGAGAAGCTGGGCTTTGCGCCGCACGATGTGTACGGCAGCACGGAAACCGGCGTGATCGCGCTGCGGCAGGGCGGTGCTTGGGAACTGCTGCCTGAAGTAGAGGCTTCGGTAAACGAAGAAAACATTTTTCAGGTAGCCTCGCCGTGGAGCGGCGGAGTGCGGCAAACCGCCGATGCGGTGCGGCTGGACGGGCGGCGGCTAGAGCTGCTCGGCCGCCAAGACCGCATCATCAAACTGGAAGACAAGCGCGTGTCGCTGGCGCAGCTGGAGCACGATTTGCTCGCCCACGGCTGGGTGGCCGACGCGCATTGCGCCCGCCATCCGCAGCACGACCGGATTGCCGCCTGGGCGGCACTTTCCGCCGAGGGCATTGCCGCGCTGCGCGAGCAGGGGCGTGCCACCGTGGCGCAAACCCTGAAACAGCATCTGGCCAAAACGCAAGACACCGCCGCGCTGCCGCGCTATTGGCGTTTCGCCGCCGCCCTGCCGCGCAATCCGCAGGCAAAAATCCGCGAGCAGGATTTTCAGGTAGCCTTTACTCAGCCGCAAACCGCGCCGCAGTGGGCTTTGCTGCACGCAAACGAAGAAACGCGCGAATATGCGTTTGAAGGCATGGTGCCGCTGGATTTGACTTATTTCGGCGGCCATTTCGCCGATTTCCCGCTGGTGCCCGGCGTGATTGAAGTGCAGTGGGCAATGGATTTGGCGGCGCGCTTCGACTGGGGCGGCAAACCGGTGCAACACATCGAAAACCTGAAATACCAGCATTTCGTACGCCCGCACGACACCGTGCAGCTCACGCTGCGGCACGACGCGGCGAAAAACAAAATCCATTTCGCCATCAGGCAGGGCGACACGCCTTGCGCTTCGGGCAGGGTGGCGTTGCATGACTAGGCTCGCGTGGCTGTATGCCCTGCTGCTGGCCTTCGCCGCCGCATGGCTGGGCTGGGGCTTGTCGCAAGGAGGCCGCCTGCAAACCGACCTCACCGCGCTGTTGCCCGCCGACGCGCAGGTGGACGCGGTATGGCGCGCGGCAGACGAAGCGGGCGAAAAACAGCTCAACGGCCAAATCCTGCTCTTGGTGGGCAGCGAAGATGCCGACCGCGCCTTCGCCGCCGCCGAACAGGTGGCCGGCCGCTGGCAGCAAAGCGGCCTGTTCGCCGCGGTGGACAGCTGCCTAAACCCCGATTTGGCGCAGCTGCGGCAGGAAATCCGCCGCCTCGGCGTGAACGCCCTGCCGCGCGAACAGCAACAACTGCTCTTGCACGCCCCCGCCGCCTATTTCCAACAGCGCGCCGAAGACGCGGCCAACCCGTTTGCCGCGCAAATCGTGCCGCTGGAAGACGACTGGCTCGGCTTCGCCCGCTTCGTGCAGCAAAAACAGCCTTCCAGCCGCCTGCAATGGCACAGCGGCAACGGCATGATGTATAGCGAACAAGACGGCATCACTTGGGTGTGGCTGCGCGCCAGGCTACCTGAAAAAGCCGCCGCCGATCAGGCCGAACGCCTGCTGCCGCTTCTGGCCGATTCCCGCGTCCAAGCCGAGCGCGGCGGCTACCGCCTGCTGGCCGCCGGCGGCGCATTGTTTGCCGCCGAAGCCAAAACCCAATCCGAACGCGAAAGCGGCCTGATGTCCGCCATCGGCCTGTCGCTCACCTTCGCCCTGCTGCTGGCCGTGTTCCGCAGCCCGAGCGTGTTTGCGCTGGTGTTGCCGCTGGGCGCGGGCATGCTGCTCGGAGCGGCGGCCGTGGTGGGCGCGTTCGGGCATATCCACATCCTCACCGTCGTGATCGGCACCAGCCTGGTGGGGATGCTGGTGGACTTCCCGCTGCACTGGCTCACGCCCTCGGTGTTTTCGCCCGACTGGGCGGCCAAAGAAGCCATGCGCCGCGTCCTGCCCGCCTTCCTCGCCGGACTGGGCATCACCGCCACCGGCTACCTGCTGCTTGCCTTCACCCCGCTGCCCGTGCTGCGCCAAACCGCCGTGTTTTCCGTGGCCGCGCTCGGCGGCGCGTTTGCCGCCACCGTGCTCCTGCTGCCGCCGCTGTTCCGCGGCTACCGCCCCCGCGCCGCCCGGTTTGCCGCCGCCATGCGCAAGCTCGCCGCCGCCCGCCTGCACTGGCTGCTCCTGCCCATCCTGCCGCTGGCCGCTGCAGGCTACCTGAAAACCGACTGGCGCGACAACATCCGCGACTGGGCGGCCCTGTCGCCCCGGCTGATCGCCGAAATGCGCCAAGTGGCCGACATCAGCGGCAACGACACTGGCGGCCGCAGCATTCTCGTGCAGGCCGACAACGCAGACGAACTCTTGCGCCGCAGCGCACAAGTGGAAGCCGCCCTGCAACCCTTGGTCGGCAAAGGCGGTCTCGGCGGCGTGCAGTCGCTCAACCAATGGCTGCTGCCCGCCGAAGAACAACAAGCCCTGCTCGCCCAACTGCGCCGTCTGGCCAAGGAGCCCGCCCCCGCCGCCGACCCCATGCTGCAACTCGGCCTGAAGCCCGACACCATCCAAACCGCCCTGCAGCAAGCCGCCGCGCAGCCCGTCGTCCCCCTTGATCAAGCCTTAAGCGGGCAAACCGCCGAAGCCTGGCGCACCCTCTATCTGGGCAACATCCAAGGCCAAGAAGCCGCCCTCGTGCGCGTGCAAGGCCTGAACGATGCCGCCACCGTGCAAACCGCGCTCTCCGCCCTGCCCTGCAACCGAGGCGGCACCTGCGCCCGGCTGGTGGACAAACGCGCCCGGCTGAACGAACTCTTCCGCCACACCCGCAACCACGCCGCCTGGCTCAAACTCGCCTCCTTCGCCCTGGCCTGGCTCGTGCTGAGGCGCATCTTCGGCGCACGGCGCGGCAGCCTCATCCTCGCCGTGCCCATGATTTCCGCCGCCGCCACCGTCGGCCTGCTCGGCTGGCTCGGCCTGCCCATCAGCCTGTTCGCCATGTTCGGCCTGCTCTTGGTAGCCGCCGTGGGCGCGGACTACGCCGTCTACGCCCTCACCGCCCGCGAAACCCCCGCCGCCAAACTCGGTGGCATCCTCCTCGCCGCCCTCACCACCGCCATCTCCTTCCTGCTGCTCGCCATCAGCACCACCCCCGCCGTCGCCGCCTTCGGCATCACCGTATCGCTCGGCGTGGGGCTGAACGTATTGCTCTCGGCCTGGCTGCTGAAAAAGGAAGCCGCAGGGCAGGAGGCCGTCTGAAAGGCTACCTGAAACCCACACCCCCATCCTTAAGGAGACCAAACATGTCCCAATCCTGCGATATCGCCATCATCGGCGCCGGCCCCTCCGGCGCAGTCGCCGCCGCCCTGCTGCTCAAACACGGCTTTTCCGTATGCGTGCTCGAAAAGCAGCATTTCCCCCGCTTCGTCATCGGCGAAAGCCTGTTGCCGCACTGCATGGAATTCATCGAAGAAGCCGGCTTCCTATCCGCCGTAGAAGCCGAACCCAGCTTCCAGTTTAAAAACGGCGCCGCCTTCACCTGGGGCAGCCGCTACACCTATTTCGACTTCACCGACAAATTCACCCCCGGCCCCGGCACCACCTACCAAGTGCGCCGCGGAATCTTCGATAAAATCCTAATCGACGAAGCCGCCAAACAAGGCGCGGACGTGCGCTTCGGCCACGCCGTTATCACCATACCGCCATTTTAGGTTCCAGCTCATTTTTCAGGTAGCCTCTTGCCTGCCTCGGCATCATTGGCAAGCATCATTTGAGGCTACCTGAAAGTATTGGCTTCAGCACAAACTAAAACACAAAAGCAGCAGCCTGCACTTGCTACCCAGCAAAGTGCAGGCTGCTTTTTGGTATTTTCAGGTAGCCTTTTCCGTTGCCACTAATCTAATCAGAATTTATAGGTGTACTGCAAGCCTAAGATATGGGAGTGGCTTCTGAATTTGGCAGAGCCGTGGGTGCGGCTGGACACACAAGCCTGCGAGCCGGGGCCGGAGGCTGTGCCGCCGCACCAGCCGTTTACGTTGGCGGAGGTGTTTTTCACGTGCACGTAGCTGTAGGCAAGATTTACGCTGTGTTGCTGATTGATGTCGTATTTGCCGCCCAGAGAGAACCAGAGGCGGTCGGCATCGGGCAGGGTGCTCATACGGGTGTTGGCGCCGCGTACGGGGGATTGGTCGTAGGCGATACCGAAGCGCAGTTGCAGGGGATCGGTTATTTGGTAAGACGCGCCGAGGGAGAGCTTATAGGTGTTGCGCCATTGGGGGGTGAGGATAGTTTGGTTGCTGCGGGCAAGGCCGCCGGTTTGGGGGTTGGCCACGGTTTTGGTGTTGCCGAAATTCAGCTCGGCACGGTTGAAGCGGGAGTGGCGCGTCCAAGTGGCGTCGCTATAGAGCGACCAGCGCGGTGTGAGTTTGTACATACCGTGCAGGGAGAAGGATTCAGGGGTAACGATGCGTACGTTGGCTGCTTCGGATTCAGCGTAACCATTGGCGCGGAGGGCGTTGGAAAGTGCGCCGCCCATCGGGGTTTGGAAGGCTGCGCCCACCAGTTTCCATTCGGCATCGCCGCGCAGGTTGTGGCTGACTTTGGAGCGATAGTTTGCGCCCAAGCGCAGGGAATCGTTCACGTCCCACAGCCAGGCGAGGTTGTAGCCGAAGCCCCAATCGCTGCCTTCCACGCTGGCGTAGCCGTCGGCAAAGCCGTTACGGCGCAGCGGAGGGAAAGCGCCGAAGTTGGCATATTGGCGCAGCTTGGCGGTGGTGTGTTGTGCGACGAGGCCGAGGGCGATGGAGTGCTGGTCGTTGATTTTATAGGCAACGGTGGGCTGGATGGCGATGGTTTTCACGCTCAACTCATTCAGGTTGTAGCGCAAAACGGCATCATGTTGATATTCGGTGCCGGAGCCGAAGGGAACGTACATGCCCAAGCCGAGGGCAACGTTATCGTTTAGGCGGTGCGACAAATAAAAATGTGGCGCAACCACTATGCTCTTCGGGCGGATGTTGCCGGAAGTGGCGCCTTGCACGGGTTGGTTGGTGCCGGGGTAGTAGGCTTCGGCATCGCTGTATTTCACGCTGGGGGCAACAAGGTTGACGTTGATGCTAACCTGCGTGCCTTCAAGTTGGGTGAGGCCGGCAGGGTTGTGGAACAAAGTGGAAGGGTCAGCGGCTTCGGCGGAGGATGAATTGGCTGTGGATTGGCTGCTCACGGATTGAGTGCCGAAATGGTAGCCGGAAGCCCAGGCTTGGATGGAGAAGGCGGCAGCCAGCAACAAGGCGAGGCGGGAGAAATGGCGGGTTGTCATGATGTATTCGGTTAAAGAAATAAGATGTTTGTCGATTAACAGGCAAGTTTTCAGGTAGCCTTGATGAAAGAGACTACCTGAAACGTTACGCCATACAGCTAAACATCTGCATCCGTTGCGGCTTGCTGCCCCGCATACATAATAATGAAGCTGTTTGGCTATTAACGTTGAATAACTATTCTACACGAAACTTCGTGCAGAAATAAAACTCAGCGGCCAAAACAGCACGAGTCTATAATGTTAGAATTGGTAAATTTCCAACAGATTGCCAGAGCTCACGAAATTTCGCCACATCGTTTTACTTTCTAGGCAGGTGAAGGCATAAAATTGCCGGAATGCAAAAACCTCCCGGCAATTTGCCGGGAGGTTTGAATTTGGTTGCGGGGGCAGGATTTGAACCTACGACCTTCGGGTTATGAGCCCGACGAGCTACCATGCTGCTCCACCCCGCGTCAGGGAAGGTAGACTATACGCGCCTTGGCGGAGCTTGTCAAGTTTGTGCGCCACATAAAGGCTATTGGACTGCATTGTTTGATTAATTTTGTTTGCGCAATTTGGCTATTCTGCCCAACGCAGGCTACCTGAAAGCGATGTCTTGGCGAAGGCAAAGCTGAGTTTCTGCGGGCGCAAACCTGATTCACTCAAACAGCCGCCCCTGCGCCAATACCGCCCGCACCGGAGCAAAGCTGCGGCGGTGTTCGGGCAGCGCGCCGTGGCGCTGCAGGGCGGCGAGGTGCTCGGCGGTGCCGTAGCCTTTGTGCCGCTCGAAGCCGTATTGCGGATAACGTTCGGCCAGGGCATACATTTCCGCGTCGCGCGCGGTTTTGGCCAGCACGGAGGCGGCGGAAATCTGGATGATTTTGCTGTCGCCTTTTACCACGGCTTCGGCCTCGCAGCCCAAATCGGGCGGCACGCGGTTGCCGTCTATCCACGCTTTTTCAGGTAGCCTTTCCAGCCCGTGCACGGCGCGGCGCATCGCCAGCATGGTGGCGTGCAGGATGTTGAGCCGGTCGATTTCTTCCACCGAGGCGGCGGCCACACACCAAGCCAATGCCTGCTGTTTAATCAACACCGCCAACTCGTCGCGGCGGCGTTCGCTGAGTTTTTTCGAGTCGGTAAGCCCCGGCAAATCGTATTCGTTTGGCAGTACCACGGCGGCGGCAAACACGCTGCCGACCAATGGCCCGCGCCCGGCCTCGTCCACACCGGCCTGCCAAATCATGGGTTTGCCCCCGCGGCGGCCAGCACTGCCGCTGCGGCTTCGGCGGCGGTGTCTTTGCGCAATAAACGGTGCAACTCGGTGAAATCCTGTTGCAGCGCGGCGGTTTTCTCCGGCGAGCGATACCAATCCAGCAGTGCGGCAGCCAGCTTTTCCGGTTTGGCATCGTGCTGCAGCAGCTCCGACACAGCGGCACGGCCGAGCAGAACGTTGGGCAGCCCCACATAGGGCACTTTGATTTTGTGCTTCACCAGCGCATAGGTAAGCGGCGAAATCTTGTAGCTGATCACCATCGGCCGCTTACACAGCGCCACTTCCAGCGTGGCCGTGCCGCTGGTTACCAGCACCGCATCCGCCGCCGTGCAGGCTTGCGCCGTGCCGCCCGGGAGCAGTTGCAAGGGCAGGCGGCAATACGGCTCAGCGGCGAGCAGACTTTGCAGGCGCGTGCGGGTAGCTTCGGTGGCGTAGGGCAGCAGGAAATGCGCTTCGGGAATTTGCTGCGATACCAGCTGCGCGGCTTGTAGAAACAGTGGCGCCATATAGTCGATTTCGCTCACGCGGCTGCCGGGCAGCAGGGCGAATACAGGCTGTGTTTCAGGTAGCCCCAGCTTACGGCGTGCGGCGGCGCGGTCCGCTTCCAAAGGCAGGGTTTGCGCCAACGGGTGCCCCACAAATCGCGCCCGCCCGCCGGCCTGCCGGTATAGCTCCGGCTCCATCGGAAACAGGCAGAGCACTTCATCTGCCTGCTGCACGATTTTGTGCACCCGCTCGCGCCGCCACGCCCACACCGAAGGGCTCACATAATGCAGCGTGGGAATGCCCGAGGCCTTGAGCGCGGCAGCCACGCCCAAGTTGAAATCCGGTGCGTCGATGCCCACGAACACGTCTGGCCGCTGCCGTTTCATTTCGGCAATCAAGCCCTTACGGATGCGCCAAATCGCTGGCAGGTTTTTTAGCACCTCCACATAGCCGCGCACCGCCAGCGTTTCTTGGTCGAACAAGCTTTTTAGCCCCACCGCCTGCATACGCGGGCCGCCGATGCCGGTAAACCGCGCCTGCGGGCAGCGCGCGCGGACGGCCTCAATCAGGTGCGCGCCGAGCAAATCGCCCGAGGCCTCGCCTGCGCACAGGGCAATAAGGGGGGAAGTGTTCATGGTGGGAGCGGCTGGAAAATGAAGATGCGGTATTGTACCGAAGAATCAATCATCAAGACGGCTGCCACAGATAAATATATACTGCATAAGCATAATTTATCTTTTAGCAGCCGTTTTATTTCCGCAATTTTCAGAGGCGTTCCGCAAAATCATTTCAGCGGCTTGAGGATTTTGCCGCGCCGGATGTAGATTTTGGTCATGCGTTCGGAGGCGTGGCCGAGCTGGTCGGAGGCGCTGCGGGTGTCGGCAGCCAGGTAAATGTCCGTGGCTGCTTTGGCTCTCAAATCTCGAAACTGGAAATTGTACAGCTCTTCCGCCAGCTCCGGTCGTTGCCGCATGACAGTTTTGCGCAACTCTAGAAACTGCCTGCCCAAAGAGTCGCGGGTCAGTGGTTTCCCGTGGCGGTTGAGGAACAGGTAGCCGTTGTCCGGACGGATGCGGTCGATGATTTCTTTCAGTCGCCCGCTGATTTCAAAACGCAGTTTGGCACCTGTTTTCTGCTGGCTGATATGCAGGATGCCGTCGTGGATGTGGCTGCTGTGGATGCCGACTATATCAACGGGGCGCTGGCCGGTGATGTAGGCGATGTCCATTAAATCGCGCATCTGCCGGTTGGCGGCCTGATAGACGGCCTGATACAGGTAGTCCTCAATATAGACTTCGCGGCGGCGCTTGCCGTGCTTTTTGACGTTGCGGCAGGGGTTTTCTTTGGACACCCAACCTTGTTCGCGGGCGTAATTAAAGATGGCGCTGAGGTAGGTAATCTCATTATTGGCACTACCGGGGGTATCTTTGCGCCAGTCGAGATAGCGGCGGACGTGCGCCGGTTCGATTTCATCCAGTGGCGCCGGGTTCTCCCCGCCGAAAAACTCGGACAGCTTGCGCACGGCGTTGTTGGCGCTGGAGATGGTGTTGCGGCTGCGGTGGCTGATGATATTTTGCAGGTAGCGGGCGGCGGCAACGGGGAAGGTAACGCGGGCGGACTTGGGCAGTTTGGCGGCCTCGAGCTTGCTCCACTCTTGGACGGCGGCAACGTAGTCCGTGCCGAGCGGGATTTCTTTTCGCCGCCCGTCTTCGCGCCCGTCGTAGTAGTAATAGACGGTGGTCTTGCCGTTTTTTCGAGTGCGTTTGCGCGCCAGCATCCTGTCCGGCAGGTTGCTGTTTGCGCTTCGTTTCCTGCCCATGATGGATACTCCTTAGACTGCCGGCTGCCACTTGGGTTTGTCCGGCTTGTGTTTTTGCGGTTTGCCTTCCAGCACGCTGCGGCTGACAACGGGATAGCCTGCGGCGTTGGTAAAAAACGGGATGCCGTTTTTGCGCAGGGTTTCGGCCTGTTTTTTCGGCTGCTTGCGGCTGGTCAGTTCGATGATTTCTTCGCGGGTTAAAAAGGTGTCGGTCATGTTTCACCCCCCTGCCTTATTGTGTCTTTTGCGGATTTCATTTTGTTCTCCAAACTCAAGACCGCCCGAAGGCGGCCTGGTTAATCAATATCCAAAATTAAAGCTGCATTGCGCGGCGGGGTCTGTGGTGGGTGTCATGGTTGCTCCAAAGAAAAGCCCCGTGGAATACGGGGCGTGGTTGGGGGCTACCTGAAAATCAGGCGTTCAATTGGTGGTAGCGGGCTTTCTCCGCACTGTCGCCATCCCAAGGGAAGTATTGGAAATACTCGTTGTCGGGTACTCTGATACCGGCCTGTTCGGCCACGTTGCGCAGGAACATGATGCTGTCGGCGGCGTGGTCGTTCAGCGTAGCGGCCAGGCGGCGGTTCAGCCCGCGCAAGGCTGCCCTATGCTGGTAGATAAATTCGGCGCAGTACAGGCTGTTGATTACGGCGCCCTGCAAGTTGCGTAGTGGTTTTTGTGTTTCTGCACGCGCGGGGGTGTCGGGGGTGGCGGCGAGAAACTGCATGGCGGCTTCGAATCGAGCGGCGGCGATTTCGTGGTAGCTGTTTACGCGGCAGAACTGGTGCAGTTTGCGGTAGATGCTCTGCCAATGTTCGCCGGTGCGGTGGTGCCGCGCTTCTACGGCCTGCTGTATCTGCTGCTTTTGGGCGGGGGAGATTTTCAGGTAGCCTGATTGGCCGCCCAAGATTTCTTCAATCTTCATGTCGCACCACACGGCAAATTTAGCATCCAACCAGCGGGCAAAATGTACAGCGAGTTTCGGATGTAGCCAAGTACCTTGTTCCGTGCCGCCTTGCTTGATGATAACTACCTGATTTTCTTTCGTTACGATTTTATTCGTAACGCTTAAAAAATCAGCAAGTGCGGCGATATATTCTTGAGTTTGTTCGGTTTTTAAATAGTCGTTTGGCCGTTTGCCGAAGTGGGCAGAAATGGCTGTCGCATTTAAAAAGCCGTCTTCTCGAAAAGAAACAGGGATTTGACTGTTAAAAATATGGGTTTGCATTTTGAATACTCCGTAGGGAAGATTTTCCAATCCGCCCGCTCATCCGACCAAGAATGAGGTGGGGCGAAACTAAGCAGGTTGGTCGACCGTTCCTACGTAACGGCACACCCAAAGGTGTCCCGCCTAGCCCGCCCCGTAAGGGCTGCTGTATGAAAACATACGGCAGATTTTAGAGCACTATGCAAACAAAAAACCGCATGAAGCGGCGTTGTGAGCCGTAGGAAGAAAACAGGCGACCAAGCCTGCGCTGCTATTGAACAGCGCTGCCATAGTACCCTATTTCTGCGGGTTTGGCAATCAGTTTTCATCCATGTCCATTGAGCCGTAGCAGGCCAGGACTTTGTAGAGCTTCGGCCTGCCTTTGACGGTTTGTACGTTCACATCCACGATGTAGAGTTTTTTAAAAGGATACGGCTCGTCCAGCAGGATTTCCTGTTTGATGCGGTCGGGCAGTATGACTTTGACGGGCTTGGGCCAAACCGCTTCAATAACGGCTTGGTCTGTTTCTTTGTTTGGGGCTGCCTGCGCCCAGTACATGACAACTTGGGTATAGTCGCCGGTTTCTACCGACGCTTCTTGCTCTTGAAGCTGTTGGATTTCCTGCCGTGCGCGGTTTTGCACGGTGTTGGCTTCGTAATAGTTGACGGTGATGTTGTTGACGACACTGCCGCTGTTGTCGATGGTGCTGAATGTGAGTTGGCTGCCTTTGTCGTTGGCAACGGGGTTAACGATGTTGTACAGGTTGTTCAGTTGCTTGCCGTTGGTGTTTTCGGGCTTGTCGTTTTTCCCCAGCAGCCAGCCGATCAGGCGATACAGGTGTTCGGCGTAGTTTTCGATTTGGTCGTAATGCTCTATCAGCAGCTGCCCGGCCAACGGCATCATGGGGGCAAGTGCGGCTATGATGCTGCCGCTTTTGATTTCTTTGATGTAGAGTTTGGCGGGGAGTTTGGGGTCGGCGGTTTGGCGGCTTTGGTAGTCGTTGGCCAGGCTCATCATGCTTTTGGCAAAATCGGCCAGCTCTACGGGCTCGCTGTTGTTGATTTTTACTATGAGTGTCATGTTGTCGTCCAGTTTGGCTTCCATGCTCATCTCCGTTCGAGTAATAAACGGAGATGATTTTTGCAGGGTTGGGGTGGTTTGGCAATGGTTTCAGGTAGCCTAGAAAGGGATTGTTCCATCGTCTATATCATCTTGCGGCACGGGCGCGGCTGGTTGCTGCCTTGCCGGTTGGGAAGCGTGGGCTTGGTCGCGGCTGCCTTGCAGGGTAATGTCGCCGACAATGATGTCGATGCTCTGCCTCTCGATGCCTTGGCGGTCGGTGTATTGGCGGATTTGCAGGCTGCCAAATACGGTAGCCGCCCCGCCCTTTTTGATATAAGGGGCAAGCTTTTCGGCCCGGTTACCGAACAGTTGGCAGTTGAAGAACTGTGCCTGCTCTTGCCCGTTGATGCGGATGTTTTCGGCAATGCCGAAATTAAGAATGTGGTGGCCGTTCGGGGTAATACGGATTTCGCCGTCTTTGGTGAAGCGGCCTGCTACTGCGATGGTGCTCATGAAAACTCCTTCATTTGTTTTTGGATAAGTTCGATAAATCGCTGCTCACGCGCCAGCAGTTGCTGTATCTGTGTGCTGTATTGCTCGCGGCAGACGCGGTAAACCAATAATCGGTATGGATCGGGGGCGAAGCTGCAATAGCTGACAAAATCCCACCACTCGCGCCCGGTATGGGCAAGGTTGCCCAGTATCTGCCAGCGGTAGGCGGGGTCGAAGCTGCCGCGCCGTTTGGTGGCGGCGTGGGTTTGCGGCAGCACGCTTTTGATTTCGATGCCGCCATCCTCTCCGATAAGGCCGTCGGGGGAGCAGCCGATATAGTCATCACAGAAAAAGCCGCCGTTTTGCACGGTGCAGAATGTTTCTGCTTCATACAAGGCACGGGCTGCCGGCTCTTCTATGTGGCCGCGCTCCATATCGGCATTGCTGTAGCCGTCGCCGTAGTGGGCGCGCATGGAATGGCCGTTGATGCGCTCGAAAGCGATTTGTACGGCCAGGCGTTTGGCGGCATCGCTGAAGGCTTTGGGTTGGTTGGCCATGATGAGGGCGAAGTTGGAAGCAGTCAGCCGCCCGGCGCGCAGCTCTTCCCACTCCGGGCTGTTCTGTTCGATGTCGTACCATTTCATGATTGGGTCGCCTGCCGGATAAGCGCCTGACGGTTCTCTTCGCTGATGTGAACGTGGGCTTCCACCTGTTCCAGACTGCCGTCGCGTTTATAGGCATCGATGGCGCGCTGCCACATGACTTGGTTGCTTGGGGTGAGCTCGCGCTTCGGCGGGCGGACGGCGGCAGGGCGGATGCGCAGGCCTTCCACGGTTTCGCGCCCGAATCTCACGTTGTGGTCTACATAGATTTCTACCTGCACGCCGTTCCAGTCTTCCAGGAACGGACTGCCGGTTATCTTGGCTACCATCTTGGAATTGGTGGCGTTGAGTATCATGGGTTTTAACGGCTCGCCTGCTCGGATTTCACGCTCGGCGAAGTAGGCGGTATTCATGCTGTCTTTGGTCTTTTTGGTTTTGTCTGCCTCGACTTGAACGCATCTGATGGTAAGCACTACCGGCTCGACAATATCGGCGGCGGACAGGTAGGGGCTGTCGAATACTTTGCGATAGTGGGTTTTGTTTTGCTGGGTCATGATTGGCTCCGGTGGTTATTGGATGGTCGGATTCGGTGTTTCTTCGGCCAAACCAAGCGCTGCTGCCTCTTTGCAGGCGGTATCAAGCAGCATGACCGTTTTGAACACCGCATCCAAAAATATGTCTTGCCCTTTGTCGCCTTTCTTGGCAACGTAATAGGCATCTTCGACAATCGGGGCGATGTTTTTCCGCACGAGGGGAATGGTGATGGCCATTAACCTGCTATCTTCGCTTTTGGGGTTGAGCCGGTAGTGGTGTATCGCCGCTCCGGCAACGGATGCAGCCATGCTTAAAATGGAGTTGGCCTCTAGCGGGTAGGTTTTGCGGTACAGGTCTTCTTTTGGGCTCATTGTTGCACTCCAAAGTCTCTTCCAAATGTCATACTTAATAACTCTCTCAAATAATATGGAAGCGGCATATTCAGCGTTTCTATTTGGGCAAGGTCGCAAAGTCTGATAGTGTCGGCAGCCATTAATTCTTGGCCTTTCTGCTCTTTCAGCCATTGCTCGACTTGGCCTATACCATCCTTGTTGAGACTTTCGAGTACCTCTTCCAGCTCAATCTCAACTTCTACGTTGGCATAAACTTCACGTTCGAAAATCATGAATACCTCCTATTCAGTCGGTTCGTACACCACGCCGCGCATAATCTCGTAGTCGGTCATCTCTTCGTAGTGTTTCTGCGCTTCGGCGGCCTCTTGCTCGGCTTGTCGGTCGAGCTTGGCTATCCGCTCGGCTGCGGTCTCTGCTTGGGCGGTCTGTAAATATCGGTCTTGTGCGTCTAGGGTGGGCATGGCGACAAAGGCCGCGCCCATAAAAAAGGCCGCTGTCCAAGCGGCGAGGGGGGATTTCATTTTGGGTCTCCATGAAAAAAGCCGCCTCTTGTGAGACGGCTTAAAACTATTGTTTCTTAACTTTTAACAACTACTTGTCTTCGTTAATCCATTTTTCAGCCAACCATTCAAATTCGCAGAATAACTTATCGTTATTATTGTTTAACTTACGCAATTCCATGATATATGGCTTGAGGGCATGCCAATCATTGATGACGCTACTTCGACTCATGCGCTTATATACAGCTTCATCAAAAATATTTTCTTTGATGCCAACACAAATAAACTCTATCGAGTTCAGAACATCAAGGATGACAATATTCTTGCTCTCGTGTTCCCCTTTCTCTGACATTTTACAAGCCAAAGCAGTAAAATTCTCCCTGTTGCGGCGCATATTGAGATATTTTTGCCGCTGCTCACGGTAATGCTGATTGCTATTGTTGGAAATAAGGAGGTCTACTGTGGATTTTTGCTGATTTTGCCGTTTGGATAGCGTTACCTGTGCATACGCAAAAATGGCTAGATACACCGTTGCGATACATGTACCTAGCCCTGCTATTAAATTTAAAAAGCTGGCGCCCATTTAGACTTCCCAGCCCTCTGAATAAATATGTTTCATGGTAAGCTCCTTTTATTTAGTGGTTAAAAATATAAGTTGCTGCTTTCACCAACAACATACCCGTAAGATGTTCTGTACTGCCTATTGGCGGATAATATACGGCATCGCTAAACTATTTTCAAGAATTGCCTATGTAAAGGTGCAGGCATCCGGCGACTTTTCGGGGGGATTACCCGTATAGGAGGTCTTTGCTTTTTCCGTTGCCTGCTGCCGGTGTTTTGCCCCACCGCCGGCTGGGGGTCTCTGCGCCACTTTGCAGTTATTGGCCGGCTGCCAAGCCTATGAACTGCTGTTCGCGTTCGCGCTGCTCTTCCTCTTGTTCTTCCTCTTCCTCGCGGATAAGGCTGTCGGCTTTATCCATCATGTGCTTGATGATTGCAGCCCGCACCTCCGGGCTTAGCCCGTCTATGATTTCATCCAGCGTTGTGCCTTGGATAAGGTTTATGCCGCGCTGCAGTACCTTAATGGCGCGGCTGCACTTCCAATCTGTATTGCTTTGCATGATGTTCCCTTCCTTATGTTAGAAGCTGTTCCAGTATGCTTCGTTGATGCACTCCTCGCGGTATTCGCGCTCATCAGATTCTCTTTCACGCCCTGCTTCTTCGCGCTCTTTTCGGATGCGCTTTGCTGCCATCTCTAAAACGATTTTTCTTACTTCATCCACGGCGGCGGGGCTGAGGTGGGGCATGATGTCGTCCAGGATGCTGTCGGCTATGATTTCGTCCGCAGTATCAGAAACGTAACTGTCATCGTCTAGGCTGCTCAAGTAGGCATTTAATTGGCTGTCGTGGTGTCTATCGATGCGTAACATGATTGTTCTCTCCAATCAATTAATGAATGTTTAATCAAGCCATCTCCTTGAAATGGCTCTGTTAAAAATTCGCCTAATTAACCGTTGATAGGGGCGGCGGCTTCCCGGCCTGTTTGTCTTTTGCCCCAGTTCCCCTCCGGCCTGACTGCTGCTGCTTGAGGGTGGCGGTGAAGCGGTGTTGTGCTTCGTTGGGGTATATAGTACTATCGTACTCAATACTTGTAAAGTACTATTGTACTTAATTTCAGTATAAATTACTTTAGTACTTGATTATCTGTTGAATTTATTTTTCACACGCAACAAAAAAGCCGCACTTGGCGGCAACAGTCGGCTACGGGTTACGGTCGGACGGGATTTGACGGGCAAAAGAAAAGCCCGCGCTGGGCGGGCTGGGCGGGGTTAAAGTTCTGCTACATAGGAGAAAAGATAAATTTAAGTGTCTCACTTTCTGCCACAATATCATCCCCTATGCGTAGGCGAACTTTTAATTCAGTTTCTTCTTCAATATATAAGCATTCTATGGTTTGCAGAGCAAATCCGTTAAATACTTTTTCTTCTATTTTAACTCCGCTATCATCCAATAACTTTGCATTTACAGGAGGCATAGTAACACTAGCGATCACCTTGTCTTCTTTCATTATCTCAACATTTAACTCATCGTTGTATAAACGGTCATATGTTGCCGGGATTGACAGTGCGATACTAAAACCTATTTTTGGCACAACCCACGGAAATTCTTTAATTGGATATACACCAGGATATATACCAACTGCACTATGCTTCCCTGGATCAACATGTTGAATAACATCATCACAGTAGTTTACAAATATGCTTGGCTTCATGACTTAAGGCTTTCTAAGTATTGCCATTGATTGTTAAATGCTTGGCGAATTTCTTCCGGCGACACCGTTAACGCAGCTGCTAATTTTTCTACGGTTTGATCGTATAGCGATTGCCGATGATTTTCAATACGGGATAAATAAGGTTGCGGCAATCCTGTTTTTTGAGCCAGTTCAGATTGAGTAAGCCCTTGTAATAGCCTCAAAGAAACAATAGTCATCCCGCTTGTGTTAGCATCCAAACGAGCAGCAATTTTTCTTGCCACTCTATCCATTGCAGCTTTTCTTCTCGGGTCACGGCGAACTTGTGCAAGATAGTCATCTGCTCTCACAGTTTTACTGCGCTGCTTGGCTACGCATCTATTACAGTAATAACCAGTTTTTGGTGTATTTTGATAAGGCACAATAGTAGATGGCCCTGAAGATAATAAAACCCCACTCAACAGTGCCCATCCGATAGCATAAGTGTGGCTAGTTTGAGGATAGTTCAGCATAGTCTCTTATAATCCTTTGTGTTATCGTGTGATCAACCTCATAATTAAACTTATTTACCTGTTTATCTAGCACAGCAAGGATTTGTATTTCCCTGTTCGCGTAGGAGCCATCTGCTTGTTTTTCATAATTAGTACAAAAAATAATTCGATAGTTAATAACAGATTCATCATCTAGCCTAATCCGCATAACTTTTATATCCCTCTTCCAGAGAGATCTGATCCTTTTAACGCAGATGCCTAATATATTATCTGGAGGATCATAATAATCTCGGAAATTTTGTTCTTGAAATAAGTGCTCTAGAAAACTTGGGTTTTGACTGATTAAATTAAATACTAAGTCAATATAGGCGACACCTTCCGCGTCCTTTTCCGATAGAAATTTTAAATCAGATATTGCATTTTCATGTATGTTAAGCTGCATATTATATCTTTTTAGTTATATAGTGCAATTACATTTACCTTACTGAAGCACTAGTCCCCAGCCAACCCCTGCGGCAATATCCCGCCCTGCCACAGTGCTTTAATCCAACACGCTCCACATTTCAACACACGGCCATATCTTGGCCGAACTAATCCAACACGCTCCACCAGAACACGCGGCCTATGACTTGGGGCGTGTGATGTATTCGAAGGCGGTTGCAAGTGTTACGCCGAACAGTAAGGCGACTTGGACGGCGACCAATGGGAAGGCGAATGCGGCCGCGCCGATCCAATGCCACCCCCAAACGTGGTGGGCATAGAGATAGACGCCGACAGATATCGGAATGGCAAAGCGGGCGAAAATAAAAGCGGCAACTGCGGCAAATGCCCACCAGTAACCAAATTCATGGCCTATACCCATTACTCCCAATATCAGCGAAGCCAGTGAATAGGCCAAGAAAACTATGAGTGCCAAACCTTTCATCCTTATTTTCCTTTTAGCTAATAGCGTTTGATTTTTTCTTTAACCACGCCGCAGAAGACGGCGTCTTCGCGCATCTCCATGACGGGGTAGCGGGGGTTGAGCGGCTTGAGCAGCCAGCGGCTGCCGTCTTTGATGAGCTGCTTGAAGGTGGCCTCACCGCCGTTTTGGCGGATGATGACGAATTTGCCGGGGACGGGCTCTTCATCCGGCTCTACGATGATGATGTCGCCATCGGTAAATTCCGGCTCCATGCTGTCGCCATCCACGATTAGGGCGTAGGTGTGGCGGCGGACTTTGATACTGGTGGAGATGCGCTCGCCTTCGCCGGGCTGGAGCAAATCGATGGCTTCCGCCCAATACCCGGCTTTGACCCATGAGATGAGGGGGACGGTATTAAGGGGAATGTCTAACTCACGGACGTTGGCACTGTTGATGAATGGTGTACCTCTACCTGTTTCCAGCCAAACTGCATCTACGCCCAATGCCATAGCTAGTGAAGCAATATTGGTGGTCTCTTTATTCCGGCCTGCTTCGATGGCGGCAATGGAGGACTGGGATTTACCGATGGCTTTAGCTAGGCTGGCTTGACTTAATCCCTTCTTGGCTCGAGCAAACTTCAAACGGTCTTGTAGTGTTTTCATCTTAATTTCCTTTTGTACTATTGTACTTAATGAGATAAGTATCTTGGTGCTTGCTTTTTGAGTACATTAGTACTTATAATGCAGCTATTGATGAGTAGGATAAGACTATGAAACCGAGAACTCTTGTAGCGAATATTAAGAAAAAAGGCCTGAGTAATGAGGCTATTGCTAAGAATATTGGCTGCTCAACCGCCTATGTGTCGAAGCTGAATAACGGCACCCGAACAACCCCTTCATACATCGTTATGGACAAACTGCGTGCTTTGTATGCGGAAGTATTTAGGGTTAAGCCATGAAACGCGAAAAATGCACTGAAGAGGTCAAGCTGCACCTGCCGGAGAAGCTTAAGGCCGACTTGAAAACGCTGGCCGCCATACGTGGCTACGATTCGCTCAGCCCGCTGATTCGCCAACTGCTGCGCGAAAAACTGTACGGAGAGGTTACGCCTAATCAGGATTTGCTCACAGAGACGATTAGGGACGAGTAGGGTCGCAAATATTTTTGAGGAAAGGAAAGAAGATGAAAGAAAAACAACGGTCTTTTGTTTCACTTGATGACCAAGAAGAGATTGTCAGGGCGTTGTTGAGGTTGGCGGAAGCACATCCCGGAGCAAACCTACTGGATAAAGCTGAAGAGATGTGCCATGCCGTCGCCACCGTTCGGAATTATGACCGACTGCTGGAAAAGAGGGGATGGTTTGCCCAGGAAGAAACGAAAGAAGGTGTATTCGTCCAAGCGTTGAAGCTGGACTTCAGCGGGTTAAATCTATTTGAACCCCGCCTTCTTGAGCTGGTCGCGCAGTTCGGCTGCCATAAGCTCCTTGAGGTGGTTGGTGATTTTATCGACATCCGTTTGGCTGAAAACGTACCCGCAGCTGGGGCAGACACCGCCAATCAAGGCGTTCAGACCGTCGCCGTCGCTTCTATCGACGTGGAATCCCTGTCCGCCGCATTGCGGGCAGGTAAGGGGAAGTGAATCAGGTATAGCCATTTCTAACTCCGTGGTCGGCTGTTGTGAGAGGCAGCCATTCTACCACGGCAGACAAAGCGGAAAGACGCTTGGCAGCCCGGACAGACGGGCAAAAGAAAGCCCGCTGAGGCGGGCTGGAAAATCACACTAAGGAACTCCTATGGATTATGCGAAAAACGAATATACGTTCTCCTACCGTTTCAAAGGCAGGACGTGGTCATTGAGCATTTGGGCGGACAGCCCGGAAGAGGCTAGGGAGAAACTGGGGGCTGCGGCCAATGCGCGTTATGACGGGCAAATCATGCAACGGATTTATGTGCCGGTCAGGGCTGCCTGGTTTCGGCGGTTTCGGGAATGGTGGGGATGAAAAAAAGCCCGCCGGAGCGTGGCGGGCAATGGTGTTAGGGAGAGCTACAAATCGGAGTAGATTATGACAAACAAGACGACACAAAGCAAGCGCAAATCGATAACAAAAAAACTTAGGTTTGAAGTTTTAAAGCGAGATTCCTTTACTTGTCAGTATTGTGGCAGCTGCACCTGATGTGGTGTTGGAAATAGACCATATTAATCCGGTCAGCAATGGTGGCGATAACGACATCATGAATCTGATTACTTTGTGCCGGGACTGCAATCAGGGTAAGAAGCATCGGACGCTGGACGATCACGCTGTGATTCAAAAGCAGAAAGCCATGCTGGATGAACTGAACCAGCGGCGTGAGCAGTTGGAAATGCTGATGAAATGGCGTGAGGAATTGCAAGATATTGATAGCCAATGCATTGAGGCAGTGGCAACAAGAATCAATGAGTTTATTTCCCCAGCCGCAGTAAACGACCAAGGTAAAAGAACCATTAAGCGATGGCTGAAAAAGTATTCGCTTAATGCTGTGTTAGATTCGATAGATAAGGTAGCTGAACGCTTTTCCTCTGCAAAAATGCCTGATTCGGCAGATGATTTTTTCAACTATATCCCGAGAAACCTTGCCTATCAAAGCGTGCCGGAAGATATGCGCCAACTGCTATACATCCGAGGAATTATGCGGAATCGGTTTCATTATGTGAATGAAAAAATGGCACTGGTTTTGATGAAGAACGCGGTTAATGAGGGGGTACGGATGGACTGGCTGAAAGAGCTGGCACTATCGACCAAAAATTGGACTGAGTGGCGGGCGGCTATCGAAAGCGAAACCCAAGCATTCATTGATATGTGGAATCTATGATGAGCAAACTGTTAATCAACGAATCCCCGTTGCAGGTGCTGCCTACTTTGGCTATCCGCATCGGGCTGAACGAAGCCATATTCTTACAGCAGCTTCACTACTTTTTGAGCATGAGCAAGCATGAGAAAGACGGGCAGCGCTGGATATACAACTCGTCTGCCGACTGGCAGGCCATTTTCCCGTTTTGGTCTGCCCCGACCATCCGCCGGGTTATTGCCAGCTTGGAAGAGCAGAAACTGATTATTACCACCACTCAATACAACCAGTCCGGCTTTGATAAGCGGCGCTGGTTCGCCATTGATTATTTCGCGCTGGAAACGGTTGAGCAATCGATTGCTCAAAATGAGCAATCGACGAATCAAAATGAGCAATCATCGCGTCAAAATGAGCAATCGACGAATCAAAATGAGCAATCTTATAAGGAACAAGAGATTTCAGCAAAAGACTTACAGCAAGAGATTACAGCAAGAGATATACACGCATCCGCTGTCGCAGATGCGCCTGTGCCTGCCGAACTTGAACCGCTAAAACCTGACAAACCGAAAAAACGCCAACCGTCTGCCGCCCGTATCGAACCGGAGGCTTACCGGGTACTTGGGGAACACGGCATAGACGGCCAGCTTGCCCAAGACTACATCGCCCTGCGCAAATCCCACCGTGCCCCGATAACCCAAACCGCGCTGAAGGGCATCGAGCGTGAGGCCAACAACGCGGGCTTGTCGCTGGAGCAGGTATTGACGATTTGCTGTGAACGGGGCTGGCGCGGCTTCCGTGCCGAATGGCTGCATGCCAACCGTGGCAGCAATGCCCCTAACCCCAAGCCCAACCGCATCAACACCGTGCCGCAGCACAGCAACGGCGGCGCCCACCTAGCCAAGGATATTTTGTGATGGAAACCGAAACCCTGCACAGCATCGGCGACCTTGTACGCGAAAAACTGCCCGACCTGTTTACCCCCGTCAGCACCAGCCAGAAAACCTGTGCCAAACACGGCATCGAGTACACCGAGGAGGTGTACACCCGCTTCACTCGCGGCTGCCCTGAATGTGCCAAAGAAGCCGAAGCGGAACGCCAGCAGAAACAGGCTGAAGAGCGGGCGGAACAATACCGCCAATGGCATCTGCAGCAAATTGAGAAACGCATTGGCGATTCCCGCATTCCGAAGCGGTTTTGCGACAAAACCATCTCCGGCTACCGTGCCGACAACGAGCAGCAGCGCTACATCGTGGAGCGTTTCAAAGCCTACGCCAAAGAGTTCAGTAGTGGCGAACATTCCGGCCGCTGCCTGACTTTGCTGGGCAATGCTGGTACGGGCAAAACCCATCTGGCCTGCGCCATCGGGCGGCATGTTATCCGCAACTGCAATGGTTTTGCCCGTTTTACCAGCGTGGCTGAAATCAACCGCATCGTGCGCGAATCCAAGAGCTACGACAGCGAAATAAGCGAGAGCGAGGTTATCGAGGCCTTCGGCGGCTACGACCTGCTGATTATCGACGAGGTGGGCGTGCAGAGCGGCACGGAGGCCGAGAGCCGCGCCCTGTTCGACGTGTTCAACGAACGCTATCAGAACATGAAACCCACCATCCTGATTTCCAACCTCGACCCTGAAGGCTTCAAAGCGGCGGTGGGCGACCGCATCGCCGACCGCGTGAAAGAGGATGGCGGGGAAGTGTTGATATTCGACTGGGAGAGCAGCCGTGGATAACTGCCCCTGCTGCCCGCCTACCGGCCCTGTGCTGAACTTCCGCTGCCCGGAATGCTGTGCCGAACAAATCCGCCGCTGCCGGCCAAACAGGAAGCTGCAGGAGAAGATGTTGCACCAGCTGACTGCCATGTCCGGTGCGCCGACCCGTGAAGAGATTTTGGAGAAAGTGAGGAAACAACATGGAATCGATTGATGAATTTTTACAACGTTACGAGCAGCACAGATGGCTGTATATCCTGACTTCGCCCGTGGTGCTGTTGATTGGCTTTGTGCTGTTGCTGATATTCGCGGCTTTGGCCGGGGCTTGGCTGTTCGTATCGGAATGCTGGCGCGAATACCGGGGCTACATCACATCATACCCGCAACGCTACCGGACGGTTTGGCGCGGGAGGAAGCGGGATGGCCAAGCGTAAATGCAAGGTGTGCGGCACGGTGTTTGAGAAGCAGAGGATGGGGCAGCTTGTCTGTTCCATAACCTGCGGCATTGAGTATCGGCGCGAGCAGAAGCGCAAGGCGGCTATCAAGGCAGAGCGCGAAGCCAAGCGCAAGGAGCGGGCGAGAACCAAGGCACTGCGGCACAGGCTGGAGACGATACCGGAGCTGACCAAGAAGGCACAACAGGCGTTTAACCGCTACATCCGGCTGCGGGACAGGGGCAGGCCTTGCATCAGCTGCGGCACACCGTGGAAGGACAACTTCCAAGCCTGCCACTATGTGCCGGCGGGCAGGAGCGGCAAGCTGCGGTTTGACGAGGCCAATGTGCATGGCGGCTGTGTGCGCTGCAACCTGTACGAGAGCGGCAATATCCGGGGCTACCGGCAGGGCTTGATTGAACGCATCGGGCAGGCGCGGGTGGAGGAGCTGGATGCCGACCATGAAGTGCGGAAGTGGACGAAAGAGGAGCTGCGCGAACTGGCGGCGGAGTACCGCAGGAAGGCGAGGGAAATCGAATGAGCCAAAAGTTTGAGCGGGTGCTAGACAAGAAAAACAAGCGGGATGTGATGAAGCTGGCGTATGAGATGGCGGGAACGCTATTGCAGTCGCATGAAAAGGTCATTGTGGAAGTGCGGGAGCGGAAACGTTCGGATGCGCAAAATGCCAAGCTGCACGCGATGCTGGGGGATATTGCGAAACAGAAAACCTTTAATGGCCAAAAACTCTCAATCGAGCAATGGAAGATGATTTTTGTCTCCGGGCACCGGATTGCCACCGGCGGCACGGCTGAAATGGCGATTGGCTTGGAGGGCGAAGTCATCAACTTACGGGAGAGTACGGCGCGGATGGGGGTGCGGCGTACGGCGAGTTTGATTGAGTATATCCAGGCGTGGGCGGCGGGCAACGGGGTGGAGTTTGGCGGAAGGGAGGGGTGAATGCCGCAAACCTACAAAGACCCGACCTTTGATGAAGTAGCCCGCCGTGAAGCCCAGCGGCAACGCAAGGCAAAAATCCGGGCAAGCCGCTGGTACCGGGTAATGAAACGCCGCCGTATCAAGAAACTACTATCCAAACAGATGAACAGGAAATAGTATGAACAATTTAGAGCTGATGATTGATTACGCCCAAGCCTTCGAGCGCCGTTATCGTGATGTTCGCGCCCGCTCGCATTGTTTGAGCATCGAACACCGCTACCAAGGCGAGCCGAAGCCGCAACAACAGCAAGAGAGCAAAACCGTATATCCATACGGCGAAGATGCCTTCTGGCTTGGACTAACAGCATGGGGCAAAGTTCCGCAGGCCATGCAAAAGATGATTAAGGTCTCGTTCGGCATGGGCGCAAAATCTCAAGCTGACTATGAAGAGCGGCTACAGCAGGCATTTGCTATCCACGGGGAAAGAGTAGTCCACACCCAAACAGATAAAGGGCTAATGTACTGGCTGGAGGAAATCCGCAAGCTGGCAGGGGAAGATTTCGAGCTGTTGTTTGAACAGTTGTAATGGTTTTGTTAAGATTTAGTAATATTCCCAACTGCACAAGAGAGCTAAAAGATGATGCGTTTAATTAAAGTGCTGGCAGGGGACTTCCCAAAAGCTCCTGCTGCTTATAATGATTCATTTATTGTTTTCAACAGGAAAACAAAGATTTATCTAATCGATATTGAATCATATAGCGAAGAAAGCGGCGGCGTAATTGAAATCCACCTGTTTGATGGTAGGCGGTTGCTGATAGAGCAAAATGAAGCATTTATCAAAACATTGCGTACCGCGTTATTTGACGAACCGCAAGATTTGGAAGTCCGTAGGCAGAACTGGATACAGCGCCAAACATTAGCTAGTGTGGGAACTAAACAACAAAAAGGCGTGAAAATCAAACAAAATACTCCTGAAAACGGCGTGGGAACTAAACAAAAAATCCCAGTTAAAAAGGTGCTTTGGATACTTTTTGCCGTCTGTGTGTTTTTCTCACTTGGCAGGGGTTGTGATGGCGGTAGCTCGTCTGGTGGAGGCAGTCAAGCCAGTCAATCGTCTACTGTCTCTCCAGAATCCAAAATTGCTGCTGGTATTTTGGATTTCAAATACACGCAAAAAGACTACCCGAAACTTTATCAACGTTGGGGTAAGGCAGGCGTTGCGAAAATCAACGAACTACTGCCACAGGCTGCTTTACTTGTGGCCAATGAATCCACTTGCGACAGGGTGGAAATCGTAGAGGTTTCTGACAGCAAGAGTAAGCCGCGCAGTCAGATTGTATTCTTCGCCGATTGCGCCAACGGCAAGCGTTTCTATGTTTCCGAGGCTGATATTAAAGGCCAAGCATCTGTTACGGCTGTGCAGGATAAGCAGGTTGATGAAGCCGCTGCTATCAACCTATGCGATGCTGCTATTAAGCGGCAATTAGCAAACCCATCCACGTTTAGCGGGCATATTCTTGATACAGGAACATCTATCGGGGCGACAGGGAATATTGTTGTTACCCGTGGCTTTACTGCAAAAAATAATGCTGGCATGGAAATAGAGTACCGCGCACGTTGCGTTATTACCGATACGGATGTAGAAGTCAGTATGGCGATGAAGTAACCAATAATCAAAGCCCCTTGCATTTGCAGGGGGTTTTGTTTATGATGCAGTCTCCTACTTCAAAAGCTGTACCCGACCAGTTGTCGGTATTTTTGTATCTATACCAAATCCCCAACAGTCTGCTGATTGCTCTCTCCTTCAACAGATTTTCAAGTTTACGGGGGTGCGGGTATCGGCAACGACCCGGCGCATCTTTTGAGCGTAGGACACCCCCACCTATTCAGGTGGCCTTTAATCCCTAAATCAAAAGGAGTTCAGAAATGAACGCTCAAATCTCTGTGGCCAATGTCTCTGTCCGTCAGTTCAACGGGCTTTATTCCATCAACGATTTACACCGCGCTGCTGGCAAAGAACGTAAGCATGAGCCGCATGCTTGGCTTCGTAGTCAGCAAGCTATTGAACTTATTAAAGAATTAGAGAAAACACAAAACTGTGTTATCCAGTCAAAACAAGGGCTTGGCACATTCGTTTGCAAAGAGCTGGTGGTTCACTACGGCATGTGGATCTCCCCCGCCTTCTCGCTGAAGGTTATCCGTGCGTTTCTCGATACGCAGGAAGATGTTTCAGGTAGCCCCAAGCTCGAAACCCAAACCACGATAGACGAACGGCGCGGCTTAGTGGATGCGGTCAAGCTGCTGGTCGCCCGCTGCGGTATCGATTATTCGGCAGCCTACCGCATGGTGCATCAACGCTTCGGTGTGGCGCATATCGACCAAATCGCCGCGCCGCTGCTGCCCTCTGCGGTGGCCTACGTTCACAGCTTGATGTTGCATAACGGTATTAGCGGCGAAGTGTTGGACAGGCTGCCTGCCACGCTGCCCAATCTCGAACCGATGCTGTTCCATACGCTGTTCTGTGCGGAGTTCATCTATCATCATGATGCGGCATTCAGGTTATTCAATCGTTCGCTGGCGGCAGGTATCAGCGACCATGCCAAAGATGTGATGCGGCTTATCCGCGCCACCGCCCGCCACTTGGGCGTAAACTTGCCCGACCATCGATATTTCGACAGCTTCCCGTGGGCGGGTGATGCGGCGGAGAAACAGCAGTATCACCGACTCTGTTTTGATATTTGATTTCAGGTAGCCCAAGCCCCTTAATCGAATCGTGGTTAAGAAATAAAAATACCATTGATTTTCTTGGGGTTTGGGAAACCATCAATAACCCAAATTTTAATTTGGTAGAATTCCACCAAATTAAAACTGAGGCAGGGATGGCCGCGCGGTTTGGTGAAGCGAGTTGGATTAATAGTAATTAGGACTGGCTGCGTTATAATGGCGTTTTAGTCCCGGGTAAGAGGTGTTAAAAAACATGGCGATAGATGAGAAAAATACGGATTTAGTCCCACCCCTGTTGCAAGTTCAAACAGAGTTATTTGTAGTGGAACGCCAAATTGGAAAGGATAAAAAATGAGCGCTATTCTTCAGACTGCTGATTTTAATGATATTTATAAGTCGATTGAAACCATTACAGATGAAAGCGATTTAAAGGCCTTATTACAAAGCCATCAAGATAGGTTGATATTGTTTATTAAGGTTGATGGTGAAGATTATCAGGCAAGCTTCCCTTCATCCTTTGCTGAAGCGTTAGTTACTATTCAAAGAAATTTTTATAAGTCTGTTGCTTATGCGCTATATGGGAAGGATGATATCCGGAAATTAACCAAGCAGGACTTGAAAGATTATGAGCTTATTTTTACAATTAAATCAGGCTCAACAGATGTAATAGTTGATAAAATAATCAACGCAGTATGTGAGTTAGCTAACAAAGTTATGGATGGAATGGACGTGAAATCAAAAGCTATTTTCATTATGGCTATGATATCGCTGATTGGTTTTTTCGTTGTTAGCTGGAAGGCTATAGGGGAGCAAGGGCAAACAGCTAGAGCTCAAATTGCACAACAGCAAGATGCAGAGCAAGAACGTACCAAACAAGAGGCAGAAAAACAACAAACAGAACGATTGAAAGCTGCATTAAACAGTCCCCGCGGCACCTTACCAACAGCAGAACAGGTGCTAGATCACACAGAGAAGACCAGCGAAGACAGCAGAATAGCCGTGCTGCATGGAGTAAAAACAGCAAATACCGTACAGCTAGGCAATCAGCAATATTCAAGTGCTGAAATTCGAGATGCTACCCAGCGCGCAGAACGTGGGCAGCTAAAGGCGGTAATTGAAACAGGCACTTATTTCATTATTATTTCTAATTTCAGAGACTCAGATATTCTCCGATTAACTCTTGTAGATAGTAATGGAAATGAAATCTCTGCCGCGTTGGATACAAAGGAAATAGATGCTGATACACAAGAATTGTTGTGGCAGGCATTTAGAAATCGTAGTCCGTTGTCTATTACTCTCAACAAAACTTATACTGGGCAGACATTTAAAGACGCCTATATCAAAGATGCCGAACCGATAAAACGATAATCCCCCAGCCCGCCCAGCGCGGGCTTTTCAGCAGCCTTCGGGCTGCTTTTTTATTGTGGCTACGATATGATGGTGGAATGTTGGATTGTGCCGCCAGCTAGTACATGGCTATTGAAGTTAAGTTTAAAGTTAATTATTATGCCGATATTGTTGTATGAAGGGGAGCGCTTTGATTGTATCCTCTCTGATTATGCAGCCAAGCAACTGGGTATGGACGGGGAAGAAGATGATTTCCCAGACAGCTTATTTGGGTTCGATACGGACGAACTTATAGCCCGTATTGTGCGTTATTGCAACGATCCGAGCGATTTGAAGTTTGAGCTGGAGTTCAATTCAGAAGGTTATCCATGGTTTGCCATCAAGACCCAACGCCCGGGCAGTCTGCGCGCCTACTTCCGCCACTTTGAAAGCGACGAACACCAAATGGTGATTACTCACTTTCACCGCAAGACAACCCCTAAACTGCTCCCATCGGATAAAAGACTGATGAAGGAGATTTATGATGAATATAGTAAAAACGGCGGCTACTAAGCCGCAAAGAAAAGGTGTTCTCAACCGCATGCTGGAGAAAAACGCCTACCGCCTGAAATTCAACCGCACTGCTCTTAATATACAGGCGGCTGATTTGTTGCGGGAAGAAATTGCCAAACAGGGCATCGTGCAGAAAGAGCTGGCTAACAAATTAAATATCTCTGCTGCCCGCTTGTCACAGATACTAAGTACCGAAGAAAAGAACCTTACCCTCGGTACAATTGCTGATATTGCTACTGCTTTAGATAAGCAATTCCAGCTTTCCTTAAAGCCTGACCCGCACATTATTCGGCTGCGGAAGAATGATACACGCTCGTTACTGGCAACGGTAGAAAAAATAAGTCTGGCCGAATCCGGCGATTGGGAAGTCGACAACCCAAAACAGTTTAAACCGGTTTCTGTCGCAGAGGTGGTATATGAATCATAATCTTTCCCTCCTACGTATTCGGTTTGAGACGCTCGAAGTGCGTGTTCATGAAGAAACCAGAACATTGAACACCTCTTCGATCCAAGAGCGCAGCACAACTGGGGTAAAGGGTTATTTGGTAAGTGCTAAAAATAAAGATAAATTTGCCTTATCTATCAGCCTGTCTTATACCGCCCATGACATAAGCAATCGAGAGCAGCCTCAAGAATTGACTGTGTTAAACGGCAAAATCTCTGCTTTCTTTGAAACTGACGCATGGACACAGGAACAAGGAGATTGGAATCAGGAAGCTGCCGAAAAGTTCCTGCAGGATGTTTTGATATATGAAGCGCAAGTGCTTTATGAAACAGCTATCCAAACCAAGCTCAAGGAACTTTTGTCTGATTTCGGTATCCGCTCCAACCTGCCACTCGGGCGCATTACTGCCGGACCAGTATAATCAAGATACCCACCAGCCCGCCCCGTGCGGGCTTTTCAGCAGCCTTCGGGCTGCTTTTGTGTTGTTAGTTAAATCTCATATACAAACAATATAAAAAACACTTGCATTTCAGTTATCAGCGGCGTATTATTCAATTGTTACCCATGCGGGGGTTTTGCCATGGGTAACAAATATAGAATCCAGCCCGAGTGCTTTAATTGCATTCGGGCTTTTTGCATTTGCTGGTGTAACTCAAGAGAAGAACAGCCGCCTTCAGACTGACGGCGCTGTCTGTGGTAAAGGTGGTTTAAATGGTAAGCAAGAAAGGAAGCGGCGGCAGGCCGAAAAAACAGCTAACTGAAGCGCAAATCGAACAAGTAGAGGCATTGGCTGCGGTATTGTCAAAGGCGCAAATTGCTGATTATTTCGGCATGTCGCAAACAACATTCATCGAAATCGAGAAAAGACAGCCTGAGGTTTCTGAAAGATATAAAAAAGGGAGAGCAAAAGCCATCGATTCAATAGCGCAAGGCTTGCTACAGCAGGCTCGCGAAGGAAATGTGGCGGCTGCAATCTTCTTTTTAAAAACACAGGCTGGATGGAGTGAAACTCAAGTGGTGGATAACGTGAGCTCTGACGGCAGCATGACCCCAACAACCATTACCCGTATTGTGATTGATCCTAAGCAGAATGAACCTGAGCATTGATACCCCGCGCTGGTCTCTTCCCTTATTGAAGCCATGCCGATACAAAGGAGTTAAAGGCGGGCGCGGTTCAGGTAAATCGCATGAACGGGCAGAAGCTTTGGTGGAGCAGGCAATCCTGCGCCCCGGCTTAAAGGTGGTATGTATCCGCGAGATTCAGAAGTCGCTTAAATTTTCAGCCAAGGCACTTATTGAAAGCAAGATACAGAAATTCGGCTTATCGCGCCTATTCGAGATAACGCGCGATGAAATCCGCACCCCGGGCGGTGGCTTGATAATTTTTCAGGGCATGCAAGACCACACCGCCGACAGTATCAAATCGTTAGAAGGTTTTGATATTGCATGGGTGGAGGAAGGGCAAAGCTTATCGCATCACAGCTTCCAACTGCTACGCCCTACTATCCGCGCCTCTGGTAGTGAGATTTGGGTAACATGGAACCCCGACCAGCCAATGGATGCGGTTGATGCTTTTTTCAATGAAGCGATTGCCAACGGCTCGGATGAAGTGTGTTTGGTTCATGTGAACTATTACGACAATCCATTCCTGTCGGATGAGCTGCGCTGTGAGATGGAGTACGACCGCAAATATAACCAGCACTCGTTCGGTCATGTATGGCTTGGGGAATACAACACCAAGAGCGAAGCACAGATTTTCCGTGGCAAGTATGAAGAGAAATCCTTCACGCCGCGCGATGATTGGGATGGTCCATATTTCGGGCTGGACTTCGGTTTCTCACAAGACCCTACGGCAGCGGTTAAATGCTGGATATATGACGGCTGTCTGTATATCGAGCAGGATTATGGCAAAATCGGCCTAGAGTTAGACGATACCGCACCCATGCTGCGGCAACACCTATCCGGCATTGAAAAATATGTGATACGCGCAGACAGCGCACGGCCTGAATCCATCAGCTACCTGAAACGCCACGGCCTGCCCCGTATTATCGGCGTGCTGAAAGGCAAAGGCAGCGTGGAAGATGGTATCGAGTTCATTAAGTCGTTTAAGCGCGTATTCATCCACCCCGATGCCACCGCTACGTTGCGGGAATTTAAACTATACAGCTACAAAACAGACCGATTAAGCGGCGATGTACTGCCGGCGGTACTGGACGAAAACAACCATTACATTGATGCGGTGCGCTATGCCCTAGAGCCATTAATGAAAAACGGCAACATAGCAAGCCGCTTTAAGGCATTAAGCTGACATGAAACAATTTCGACTAGATAACTACCAATCTGCTGTTTTGGGTAGTCGGATGGCAAAGGCGCGGGTAACTTCGGTTTCTGCGCCTTTTCTGTATGCTCAAGGTGGGATATTTGCGCGGATTGTGGATGCACCTGCTGATAAGGCGATGGCTGGCGGTTTCACAGTTGTCGGAGATGACGGCACGATTCGGGACGAGATAGATCGCCTGAAAGTGATTTCTACCGTGGCAGAAGCATTGCGCTGGGCACGGTTGTACGGCGGGGCGTGTATTGTGCCGGTGGTGGCTGATAATAAATCGTTGTCTGATCCGTTGGACTACGGCAGCTTGGATAAAATCGCCGAACTGCGCGTATATCACATCGACCAGGTATCGGTTTCAGGCAGCCTGTATTCTGACGCGACCAAACCGAACTTCGGACAGCCGGAGTTTTACCAAATCAGCACCACTGGCGGCAGCTTTATTGTGCATGAGAGCCGCTTGATTCCACTTCCTGGTGATCCGATGCCGCAGGACACTAAAACGCGCCGCATTTACTGGCAGGGGCGCGATGCAGTAACGCGCGGCTATAAAGCCGTATTGGAATGGGAGGAAGCCCGCTGCCGCACCAAGGCCATCATGGAGCGCAAGCAACAGGCGGTATTCTCGATGAAGGGGCTAGGTGAGCTGATTTCTGCCGACTTGGAAGAACAGGTGCAGCAGCGCATCAACGCCGTGGATTCGGTGCGCAATATCCTGAACACGGTGGCGGTGGATGCCGAGGACGGCTTCAACATCATCGATTTGGGGCTTGGCGGGCTGACCGACGTTATCGGCAAGTTCGAGCAGGTGGTATCGGCGGAAACCGGTATCCCGATTACGGTACTGTTCGGCGAGAGTGCCAAAGGGCTGAATGCCACCGGCGAAGGCGACCTACGCATTTATCATGAGCTGGTAGAGGCGGAACGATTACGCCGCGCCCAACCTGCGCTAGAACGCCTGATTAGCCTGATTGTGGCACAGAGCGGCATCCCGGGCGAACCGGCAGAAAACTGGCGCATCGAATGGCCGCCACTCTACACCCCGACCGCGAGAGAAGCGGCGGAAATGGAAAAGCTGGCTGCTGATACGCTGGCGGTAGAAATGGCGACCTTGGACAAGGTTGTCGGCATGGGCGCAGTCAGCGAAGGGCAGGCGCTCACATACCTGCAATCACAGCGCCTGTTCGGCTTGAGCGGCGAAGTAGGCAGCAAAGAGAAGGCAGCAGAATATGCAGCGGCAACCTAGACAGCGGAAACGGCCTCAGAAGTGGCTGTATCCGCTTTCAGTGGAGCGTGAATATGAAAAGCTGCTGCTGAAACTATGCAGCGATATGCAAGATGAGATTGAGCAGCGACTGCCGCTATTGCGCGATATTCGACAAGACGGCTTGGATGACATCCCAGCCGGTAGTGGGTGGTTTGAAAAACTGCGGCAATGGCTGCTATCGGTTGCGGGTAGTTTAACTGCATCCAAGGAAGCGGCCACCACGGCCATGAAGCTACTGCTTCGACAGGTGGATAGGTTTAACCGCCGCCAGTTCCATGCGGTTATCCGTTCGGTGTACGGCGTGGAAATCTTCACGCATGAACCGTGGCTGCTGGAACTGTTGGGCGAGTTTGAAGCGGACAATATCCGGCTTATCCAATCCATCCCCGCGCAATATTTGGAAACGCTGCATGGCAGGATTGTGGCGAAGATACGCAACGGCGGTAATCATCGGGATTTAGTGGCCTTGATACGCGACAGCTACCACCTGCCGAAAAGCAGGGCGCGGCTGATTGCTAGAGACCAGACCGGCAAGCTAAACGGGCAGCTTACCCGCTACCGACAGCAACAAATCGGCGTAGATGAATATGTTTGGCGCGGCGTGTTGGATAACCGCGAGCGTAAACATCATATTGAACGCGAAGGCAAGAAGTTCAACTGGAACAGTTCGCCAGCAGGTGGACACCCTGGCATGGATTTCCAATGCCGCTGCTACGCTGAAGCAGTATTCCCCGACTTGGAAGATTTAAAGGGAGTGGTTTATGAGCATCCGCTACGACCGAGCGCCGGTTAAAGCGACCCAAAACGAAGATGGTTTTATTTACGACACGCCTGTCCTAACCCGGACGGGCGTTTTTGTTTACCTCAATCCAGATGGTAGCGAGCGGCGCGAATATCGCCCGCCTGAAGAGGTATTCCACGTAGACAGCCTGCAAGGTTACAAAGGATTACCGATTACCAACGGCCATCCCGGATTAGTAACCAGCGCCAACGCCGCCAATCACACGATAGGCGCGGTGCTGGGCGAGGCAAGGCAAGACGGCAAGAACCTGATTGCCGATATTGTGATTCACAACCCCGCAGCGGTAAACGCGGGAAATAAAGATCTTTCAGTCGGCTATAAATTGGACTTGGACGAAACGCCGGGCATTTCGCCTGACGGCGAGCGCTACGATGCAGTACAGCGCAACATCCGCCCAAACCATTTGGCGATTGTGAAGAAGGGGCGTGCCGGGGTGGCACGTTTAAATATGGACGGCGATGCCGTTTTTAACGATAAGGACGTAACCATGTCAAAAATGCGTTTGGATAACGGCATTGAATACGATGCCGCGCCCGAAGTCATTCAGGCGTACAACAAACTAAAACAGGATGCCGCTGACAGTGAAGCCGCCAAAGCCAAAGAGCAGGCGCGTGCTGATGCTGCTGAAGCGGATTTGAAAAAGCTGCAAAGCGAACTGCCGCAAATGAAGCAGGATGCTTTAGCCACCGCCCGTTCCCGCGTGGAACTGGAAGCAGTAGCCAACACGCATCAAGTGGAATTTAACGCAGACAGCGCCGACCGCGCCATTAAAGAAGGCGTGATTAAGGCTATTCGCGGCAATAGTGTGAACTTTGACGGCAAGTCTGATGACTATGTACAGGCTGCCTACGATTTCGCGCTACAGAGCCACGCTGAAGTCCAAAAAGCGGATGCAGTTGCCAAGCAGCGACAGGATATGGCTGACAAAGGCCAGCCTGAAGTAAGCGCGGAAGCAGCGCGAGCCAAATACATCAACAGTATGAACGGTACGGAAGGGAGTTAAGTAATGTACGAAAACCAAATGAACCCCGCATTCGCGGGCATGAAGGCCGATGCTGGTTTCGACCGCGTGGAAACCTATCCCGTGGCAGCGGACGGCTTGATGTACGGTGTGGTAGTGGGGCGTGATGCCAGCGGCAAAGCGGTGGCCGGTAAGGGTGCGGCGGCAGTCGGCATTACTGTGCATTCGCATACCACGATTGAGCCGATGAAACAGGGTGATGCGGTGTCTGTGATGACCCGCGGCCTAGTATGGGCGCGTGTGGCTGACGGTAAAACCGTAGCCGGTTACGAAGCAGTTAAATTCAACGCTAAAGGCGAATTGGACAACACCGCTACTGATACGCTGGAAAACACCGTAGTGCGCTCTGTACGCGCTGCCAACGGCAAAACTCTGGCCTTGGTTGAGCTGCACGCTCCCACCGCCTAATTGAAAGGGAAAGACAATGCAGAAACATATGCACTATGACGAAGCAGAAAAACTCGCGGTATCCGCATTTGCCCAATCTGTTGGGCAATCTATGCGTGAAGACGAGAGCGTTTTCGTTGCCCGTGAGCTGGACTATGTGAAAGCCAAGGTTTACGAGAAAAAACGCCCGCCCATGCTGGGCTTGAGCCTCGTGCCGGCTGAAACCGATGCAGATGAATGGGCAGAATCCATTATTTACAAAACCTACGACACTGTAGGCATGGCGAAAGTGATTGCCAACTATGCCGATGACCTGCCGCGTGCTGACGTAGCCGGTACTGAACACACCGTACGCGTGAAAAGCATCGGTGCGAGCTACGGCTACAACGTGCAAGAGCTGAAAGCCTCTGCCGGCTTGGGTACTAACCTGCCCACCCGTAAAGGCGAAGCCGCCCGCCGTAGCATCGAAGTGAAGCTGAATCAAATCGCGATGACTGGCGATGCCGCCTACAACCTGCACGGCATGCTGACCCATCCGAACATCGGTACAACCACCCTGCCTTCTGCTAAGAAATGGGCGCAGGCTACCGGTCAAGAAATCGTGGCTGATTTGGATGCGCTGTGGAATGCCGTACGCCTGCAATCGCAAGGGGTACACACTCCCAACCGCCTGATTGTGTCATCCAGCCTGCACGCGCAACTGACTTCCAAAGTCTATGCCGAATCTTACGGTAAGACCGCTTGGGAGTTCTTCAGCGCCAAACACCCTGGCTTGCAACTGGTAGAAGCGCCAGAGTTTGAGAAAGCCGGCAGCGGTAATAAAGACCTTATTTTCATCGGCGAGTTTGCCGCTGAAAACATGGTGCATGAGCTGGTAATGCCGTTCAACCAACTGGAAGCGCAAGCCCGTAACTTGGAGCTGGTAGTGCCGTGTTATGCACGAACTGCCGGCGTGGTAGTGCATTACCCCTTGGCCTTTACCAAAGCCGAAAACTAACCCGTCAGGCTGCCTGAAATCTGCGATACGGTTTCAGGCAGCCTTTTAGGAGAACGCTATGTTTGTGAAAAACGTAAAACCTGCCGTGGTGGTACTGAACGGCCAAACTGTAATTGCCCCGTTGGAAGTAGTGGAAGTGGACGGTAAAGACAACGGCGTGAAAAGCCTGATTGAAAGCGGCCACTTGGTTGAAGCGGCTGAAGCTGAAACCCCGCAGCAGACTGAAGCTGAATCCAAGCCAGAGAAAACTTCAGGTAAAAACAAATAGGACGGTAAATCATGGACACGCAGACGGTAATATTGCTGAAAACGCTTGCGCCGAATGTGGCGGCCATGACTGAAGACGCCATGAATGCGGCTTGGGAGGCGGCAGAAGGGTTTATGCCGCTGAAGCTGCCGCCCAAGAAGCAAAACGAAGCGCGGCTGTGGTACACCGCCCATCTGCTGACCATGAAACAGGCGGCGGATAACGGTACGCTGCCGCCGGTCGGCATCAAGTCTGAGAGTGAAGGCGATTTGTCGCGCAGCTACGGCAGCCTGGTCGAAGAGGGCGACCCGTTCGGCTATTACGCCCGCTGGAAAGCGCTGATGGCCTTGGAGGCAAGTTTGGGCGGCATTACAGTGGGGAGCAGGCTGTATGAGTGTTGAAGTCAAGCTGATAGACCACAGCTTCGACAGCATCGTCAAGCAGGCTTTGAAGTTGGACGGCAAAGGCGTGAAAGTCGGCATCCGGCGCGGTAAAGGCTCGCATGATGGCACGGATATGCTGGATATTGCGGTGTATAACCACTTCGGCACATCCACCATCCCCGCCCGCCCGTTTATTAGTGATTGCGCGGAAAAGAATGCCGGGCAAATCCAAGAGGCGCAGCGGCGGCTGGTTTACCGCGTGTATCAAGGTGGTTTGAGCGCAGACGGTGCATTAGCACAGCTTGGGGCATGGTATGTAAACGTGCAGAAAGGTCATATTGCACACGGCGGCTGGTTTCCTAATGCGGAATCAACCAAAAAGCGCAAAGGTTCAGACAAGCCGCTGATAGATACGGCAGATATGATGAATTCGGTAGATTGGGAGCGCTCATGAGCTTTCGCAGCAAACAGCAAATCATCCGGCAGCCTGACGGGCAGTATGTGAAAGGGCGTTGGGTTAAGGGCGGCGATACGGTGCTGGAAATCATGGCATCGGTGCAACCGGCCACCAACGACGATATGCAGAACCTGCCTGAAGGCAAACGTATTGAGCGGGCGGTGCGGATTTATACCGATGCGCTGCTGAACGTGGATGGGGCGGACAACAACGGCGATGTGTTGGTGTGGCAGGGGCGGCATTACCGCGTGATTGCGGTTGCGCCCTACCGCTCCAACGTCATCAGCCATTACCGCTATCTGGCGGCGGAGGCGGCGCAATGAAGGAAAAACTGTACGACATCTTGGCTGCACAAACCACTCTGCCGCTGATTTGGGCGCATGAGAACGGCAAACGGCCAAAGCCGCCGTTTATGGTATTGGATGTTCGGCAGACAACCGCCGTATGGCCGGTACATACTGGACAAATCGGCACAGACCGCACCCGTAAGCTGGACGGTACGCGTGAAGCCAAGGTACACCTACAATGCTTCGGCGTTGGTTGTTTTGAGGAGCTGGATGCGCTGATTAACCGCCTGCAAACGGAAGCGGTGGCAGAGATGCTGGAAGTGGCGAATACCGATATTGTCGATTTCGAGCCGGTGCAGCAAGTGCCGCAACTGCTGGAGGTGGATTACGAGCCGCAGGCGGTGGGTGGTTTCCGCTACCGATACACTGCCAGCCTGATTGAACAGTTAGAAACGATTGATTCGGTGGATTTGTCTGCCGGTGTGCTGCCATAGGGCGGCTTTTTTATTACGGAGAACCAAAAAATGGCAAATATCGACCGCCTAGTGGATGTGCAGATTTCGCTTAACACCACAGGTATTGCGGTATCAAATTTCAGCGACATGATTTTTATTGCACCGCACGTTTTAAGTCTGTCGCGCGTGATGGCGATTACCGGCGCAGACCAGCTCTTGGATTTGGGTGCGAAGCCGTCTGATGCGCTGTATCGCGCGGCGCAGGCGTTTTTCTCGCAAGGCCGCCACCCGGCCAAGATGTTCATTGGACGCCGCTTGGCGCAAAGCGTGGCGGTAACGGTGGACAAGGCGGTGAAAGGTGCGGAATACGCGCTGACCGTGGCGTGGAAGAAAGATAGCGACACCGTAACCCATACCGTGAAGCTGACCGCCAATACCGAGACCACAGAGCAGATTGCCAATAGCCTAAAAACCTCGCTTGCCGGTGTGGCCGATGTGCAGGTGGAGGCCGCCGTTTCCGGCAACACGCTGACCCTGACCCATAAGGCGGGCGCGGCATTTACCGTGCGAACCGGCGCGAATATGACCGTTGGCACGGCCACGTCAAACGAAGATTGGGCGCAGACGCTCAATGCAGTAAAACGCGAGAGCGACGAGTGGTACGGCCTGACTGTGGACAGCCGCACCGAAGCCGATGTATTGGCGGTGGCCGCTTGGGCGGAAACCAATCACAAACTGTTCGGTACGGCATCCGCCGCGCAGAACATTACCGACGGCTCGGTAGATAACGACCTATTGAGCCAACTGAAAAACAAGGGCTACGCCTACACTTTCGGCCTGTATCACACCAAAGCGGCAACGGAATACCTTGAAGTGGCACTGATGGCGGAACGCTTTACCTACTACCCGGGTGGCGAAACTTGGGCAAACGTGAAGCTCAACGGCATTACCGCCGACCGCCTGCCGGAAGGCGATGTGCTGGTAGTGCAGAAAAAGAACGGCACGACCTTTGAAACCTTCGGCAGCTTCGCTATTTCGCAGGGCGGTAAGACCGCAGCGGGCGAGTGGATAGACGTTATCCGCTTCCGCGACTGGTTGAAAGCCAACATGCAGGCAGACGTTGCATATGCGCTGATTAATGCCGGCGGCAAAGTTCCCTACACCGACAAAGGTATCCAAATCATCGTGAACGCCATGCAGCAAAGCCTTGTGTTGGGGGTACGGCGTGGCGGTATCGCGGAAGAGGAACTGGACGAGAATAACGCCGTTATCCCCTCATTCCGCATTACCTACCCCCGCGCTTCGGAAATCAGCCCGAACCGCAAAGCATCCCGCATCTTGCAGGATATTGGCGGCTCTGCCCGCTTGGCCGGTGCAGTGCATTTGGTGGAAATCAAATTCAGCCTAGGCTATACGCTGTAACGCTATCTAAAACAAGGCTGCCTGAATATTTCAGGCAGCTTATTTACTTGGAGAATCAAAATGGCAGACGTAAAAACGTATGCAAGCGACCGCGTGGCGGTTACGTTCGGCGCACACAGCGTCAAAGGTATGGTGGATGGTACATTCGTTTCGATTGAGCAGATGGCTGATGGCATTACCAGCCAAGCCGGCGCGGACGGCGAAGTCGCCCGCTCCATGAGCGCAGATAAACGCTGCAAGGTAACCATTACCCTGCAACAAACCAGCCAGTCCAATAATGTATTCAGCGCGTTACACGATGCAGACATTGCCTCTGGCGGTGCTATGCCGCTGCCGCTGATGATTAAAGACCTGCGCGGCGATACGCTGTTCATGGCCGGTGCGGCGTGGATTGTAAAGAAACCCAACAGCGAATTTGGCAAAGAAGTGGGCAACCGCGAATGGGTATTTGAAACCGCTTCAGCCACTTACACCGTAGGGGGTAACTGATGCGTAAACCGAAAATCGTCAGCATTGGCGAACATAAATTCGGCATCTCCCGCATGGATGCTTTTACGGCCTTGGAAGTGTTCGGCGACCTGCAAAAAGAGCTGTTGCCGGCGCTGGGCAGCTTAATCAAGCCTGAAAGCGAACAAGACGGCACGATGAATGCACTTACTGCCCTTTCAGGCAGCCTGTCGGGCAAATCGCTAACCAAATGGGCAAACCGCCTGCTCGACCCGGACCATATCTCAGTAGAGAACGCAGACGGCGATTTAGAGAAACTGACTGCCGACCGCCGAGAAATGGTGTTCGACAATGCGGTGGAAATTTTGGAACTGATGGTGGCCATCATTCGGGAGAATTTCGCCGACCCTTTGATGCAATGGCTCGCCCGTTCTGGACTGGAAGCGCAGTTGAAAGACAAAATCCAGTCGGCAGCTTCCGCGAAGACCTGAAGGCGGAATTTGTGATATGGCGGCCGGTGATGGCAGGCCATATCACGCTCTCGGAAGTCAAAGACGGGACGGCGAGCCTAATCGACCTGATGAAGATTAATGCGGTAATGGATGCACAGGAAGCCGCCGAAGCGGCGGCAATAGCAAGACACAAATCATGATTGCACAAGAACTGGTAACGCTGCTGCGTTTCAAATTGGAACAGGCCGGCATCGGGCGCTATCGCGCCGCCGTACAACAGGTGCGCAAATCAGCGCAGGACTACGGCGAGGCAATACAGAAAAGCAACAATACCGCTGTTCGCGGGGCAAACCAAGCGGCGGCGGCCTATTCTCGCCTGGGTGGTATCGTGCGAGCAGTATTGGGCGGCATCGGCGTGAGTATGCTGATGGGCATGGCCGACGACTGGGCGAGCGTGGAAGGTCGTGTGTCGCTGACCACTAAGAGCGTGGAAGAGCAAAAGTATGTGATGGATGAGCTGTTCAAGTCCGCACAACGCAACCGGCAGGAATTTACTGCCACCGCCGATCTGTTTCAAAAAGTAGCCCGCAACAAAGACGACTTGGGCTTATCCACCGACCAAACGCTACAACTGACCGATGTTATCGGCAAATCAATGGTTATCGGTGGCGGAGATGCTGGGGCGCAACAGGCTGCCTTACTGCAACTGGGGCAGGCTTTGAGTTCAGGCACACTGCGCGGCGATGAGCTGAACTCTATTCTCGAGCAATCCCCGCGCTTGGCGCAGGCAATTGCCGATGCCTTCGGTGTGCCGGTTGGTAAGCTGCGCGAGATGGGTAAAGAGGGAAAGCTGACCAGCAAAGAACTGGCGCAGGGCTTGTTGAAACAGGCCGACAAACTCAATGAAGAGTTTGAACGGATGCCCAAGACGTTTTCCGGCAGCTTTACCATCATCCGCAATAAGGTTGGGCAGATTGTCCACGGTTTGAATAAGGCTAGTGGTGCGGCAGAAGTGTTTTATCGCATCACAAACTGGCTTATCGACAACTTCGAGATGTTGATAACGCTGGTTGGTGGCGGATTGGTGGTAGCTAAGTTCGTGCTGTGGCGCAATGCGATTTTAGGTGCAACAAGAGCGACCAACTTACTGACGGCTGCTCAAATGCGGCTGCGGCAGGTTATGAACGCTGGTGTTGGGCGCACGTTGGGGCAGATGGTGCGGCTGGCAGCCATCTTGTATGGTCTTTATCTAATTGGACAGGATATTTACGTTTGGCTGAATGGCGGCGTATCTGTTACCGGTAGCTTAATCGGCCGTGCTGAAGAATGGGCGGATGAAATCGAGACGGTAAAAAACATTCTTGGTTTTATTAAATACTTGCTCGGCGGGGCGGATATGCCGCTGAAAGAGTGGATAGTGAAATTCGCCGCCATCTTCTCTATCGGCATGGCGCTGGTTAAGACGTTCAGCGTGATGTTCTCTATCCTGCGTGGCATCCGAATGGCAGTTGGGTTATTTTCGGCCGCTTTAACCGGACCAATTGGTATCATTCTGATTATTATTGGTTTACTGCTGCTGATTTGGTATTACTGGGATGATATTAAAGCAGCGGGGGCGGCGGCTTGGGATTGGATTAAAGCCAAGGCGCTGGCTGCGTGGGACGGTATTAAGGCCGCTGCCGCTGTGGTGTGGGACTGGGTGCTTTCCAAAGGCCGTGCGGCCTGGGACGGCATCAAGACGGCGGTGCAGGCGGTAACGGATTTTGTGAAAACCGCTTGGGATGACGCCATCAAGGCGGTTACCGGCTGGATTGACAACATCGTGCAAAGCTGGAACAACCTGAAAAACCTGGTATCCGGCGGATTTTCGTTCTCCGGTTTCGGCGGCAAAGCCCCCATGCCGAACGGTGGTAATAGCTATATTCAAAACATCAGTAACACCGTGAACGGCTCGCCAAACCCGGGCAGGGATGCGGCTAGGCTGGCCGATAGGTATAGAACACCTTATCCACAGACAGGGAAAACTTGAAATGGCATTAATCGACATGGTATTCCGCCTGACAGATACACCGCAGACCATGATTGGCGCGGTTCGACTGGATGCGCTCATTAGCGAGCAGACTTCACTAGCCAACGGGGTAACGCAATACGCGGTAGAAGAAGGTGCGCCGGTAAGCGACCACATCTCAACCGAAGCGGAAAAGCTGACGATTGAAGGGGTGGTAACGGGGGCGAGCGTGAGCCTGTTCGGCGCAAGCGGGCGTAGTAAAATGATTGAAGCCAAGGAAGCACTGCGTGTGATTAACGAACAGCGCCAGCCGCTTACCATCGTTACCGGCCTGGACGTTTACCCAGAATTTGCGATGGAGAGCTGCGATATTTCGCGCAGCGTGGACGACGGCGAACAGCTACACATCAGCATCAGTCTGACCAAAATCCGCAAAGCTAAAACCAAAGAGGCGGATATTCCGCCCGGTAAGGTGCGGCAGAATGCAGCGGGCAAGGCCGGGCAAACCAAACGCCCGGCTGGCAAAATTACCAGCCGCCAGCAGACGGCCAAGACCACCCCCAGCCCACAAGCACAGCAACGGGCGCAACGGGCAGTAAAAAGCAGGCCGATGCGTAGCGATATATCTAATATTCTCGGAGTTGGGAAATGATAAAAATCCCCTTCGCAGACCAGAACGACTTCATTGTCGAAGCAGAACTGGACGAAATGACCTGTTTCCTGCATCTGGCGTGGAACGATGACGATGCAATGTGGACGTTATCGCTGGAGAACGCCGAAAATGATGTGATTCTGTCCGGTATCCGGCTGGTGTCGGACTGGCCGATGTTAGGCCGCTTCCGCCATCTGGCTGTGCCGAAAGGCGAGCTGGTGGTGGTGTCGTTGGACGGCGAGCCGATAGGCCGGCAGTCGTTTACCGATGGCTCGGCAGAACTGGTGTATCTGCCGGCGCAGGCTACCTGAAACTCAAACAAGGCGAACAAATGTATAAATTCAATCGAGTGTATCGCTTGCTGATTGGCAAAGCCGGCGGCAAGGGCGTGGAAATCAAGCCGCCATTGCAGATTGAGTTTGAGATTGAGAAAGACACCAAGCCCGATCCGAATATCCACCGTCTGAAACTCTACAACTTAGCACCGGAAACCATCGAAGCCGTCAGTAAACCTGATGGCTTTTGTGTTCTCTACGCCGGCTACGCTGAAGATGAAGGCGAAGTGCTGATGGCGGCGGGGGGCGTGGTAGATGCCTACACCTACCGCGAGGGAACGGAACGCATTACAGAGCTGTCGGTTGCTGATGGATGGGTAGAGCTGCGCGATACGGCGGTTTCGCTTGGTTTCGGTGCCGGTGTTGCGGCGCATAGCATCATCCGTGAGATTGCCAAGCAAATGAACCTGACTTTGGTCATGGACGAAAAACTACCAAACCGCACATGGCGCAACGGCTTCAGCTTCTACGGTGCGGCACGGCGGGCATTGAACAAGATAGTCGCCGGCGCAGGACTGGAATGGTCTGTGCAAAACCAAACGTTGCAAGTGGTGCAAAAACTGCAACCGACCAAACGCACGGCGGTGGTGCTGGCCGCAGATAGCGGCTTAATCGGCCACCCTGAAAAAATCTGTGACGGGGCGCGGGATAAGTCTGTGCCGCAGAACAGCCGCCGCAAAGGCCGGACAGAGCAATCAGAGCCGCGCGACGGCTGGAAAGTGCATTCACTACTGCTGCCGCAAATCAATCCGGCGGATATTGTGAAAATCGAATCGGAAACGGTAAACGATTTTTTCAGGGTGGAGACGGTAAAACATTCGGGCAGCCTGGACGGCGGCGACTGGCAAACCGAATTGGAAGTGAAAGAAATCAGATGAACCTGACGGAAGCCATCCATAACGAACTGGACGATATTCATGTTTGCTTACCCGGCAAAATCGTGGCGTGGGACGGCAAGATAGCAACGGTCAAGCCGAGTATGCCGCGTGCTTTAGCCAACGGCAGCGAGCTGGCCGCACCGCAGATTGTGAGCGTTCCAATGCTATTCCCTACCGGATTGGGCGGCAGCGCAATGATTAGCCTGCCGTTGCAATCCGGCGATGACGTGTTGCTGTATTTCTCCGAAGTGGCGCTGGATAGCTGGCTCTCCGGTAGTGATGCCGCGCCGGACGACCCGCGCCGCTTTGATATGTCGGACTGTTTCGCCGCGCCGATGTTACGCCCGACCGTAGCGGCGGCGGATACGGCTAATCTGCGCCTGCTGTGCGGGGTTAGTTCTTTCGTAATGTCGCCAGACGGCGAAGTAACGCTGAATGCAACCAAGTTCCAAGTGAATGCGCCACAGTCGGAGTTCTCTGCGGTAGTAACGGCACAAGGGCAAATCAATGGCAATGGCGGCATGGCGGTGGAAGGTGGCAGCGGGGCAACATTTAGCGGCAACATCAAACAGACCGGCGGCAACTACACCACCGACCAAGACGTGATTGCATCCGGCAAATCATTGGTAACACATACCCACCCCGGCGACAGCGGCGGGGAGACTGGAGCGCCCAAATGAGCGCAGATTTGAAACTGGGCGGCAATCATGATTTGGATTTGTGCCGCCTGACTTTGGCCGACGGTGCGCAGCGGGTACAACAGCAAATCAAGGTTACGCTGCTGACCTTTCTCGGCGAATGGTTTTTGGATACCGAACACGGCGTGCCGTATTTCGAGCAGGTTTTGAAAAAAGCCCCGAGCCGGGCGGCGGTGGAAGCAGTGATACGCGCCAAAGTGAAAGACGTTCCAGGTGTGGTGTCGGTATCAGACATTCGCCTGCTGATGGATACACCAGGCAGGCGGCTGGCAATACAGGCCAAAGCGCAGACGAATGAAGGCTTGGTTGAGATTGAGGCGGAGGTTTGATGGACTACGGTGTTTTGCCTACGGGCTTTATAAAAATGAGGCTACCTGAAATCCGGGCGGCCATTATTGCCGACTTGAAACAGCGGCTACTGGCAGCCGGACTGCCTGCGGATATTCAAACCCGCCCCGACAGCGTGTTGGGGCTGCTGATTGATACGTTTGCCGAGCGTGAAGCGGCACTGTGGAATGTGGCTGAAGGTGTGTACAACGCCATGTATCCAGATACCGCCACCGGCATTGCGCTGGATAACGCTGTGGCATTTACCGGTGTTCGGCGCTTAGGGGCGAGGCCAAGTTCGGCAGATTTGTTGATTTATGCCGACCGCACCATTCAAGTGCCGCGCGGCTCACAGTTTAAAAATACGGTTACGCAGACGGTGTGGGCAACCACGGCAGACCTGACTGTTTCAGCGGCCAATGCGGTGGAGATACTGATTACACCAACCGCGCAACCTGATTCTACTTACTGGGTAGCGCTTGGCGATCATCGATTCACTTACCGCAGCGGCCATAACGCCACCGTAGACGATGTGGTAGATGGCCTGAAAACTGCCCTATCTGCATCATCCGACTTTGCGGCAGAGAAAAACGGCGTATTCCTCCGCATCCGTTCGCTGGCAGCGGATAGTGTACGGGCTGCGGTGTCTGACAATTTATCTATCGTTGAAATCGGTGCAGTAGTGGCTGCTTCCCCGTTGGAAGGTTTGGAGGAAGCGGCAGCGGATACGATTACCGAAGCCGTTACGCTGATTGACGGCCTGAAACGGGTACGAAACCGAGCGGCGGCAGCTGGCAGATTGGCGGAGAGTGATGAAGATTTACGCGACAGATACGAAACCGGCGTATATGCACTTGGCGCGGCCACACATGCCACGATTCTTGCCAATCTGAAACGTGACATCCCGACCGCCCGCGACATCCATGTTTTCGAGAACAATACGGATATACAAGTAGGCGATCTGAAACCACATTCCATTAAAGTACTGATTGATGGCGGCAAAGACGACGACATCGCCCAAGCCATTTACCGCGTGAAGGCGGCAGGCATCGACACCAACGGCGATGTGGCTAAAACCGTCGCCACGCCGAATGGCGGCCAGCTTATCCGCTTCTCCCGACCGACCTACCGCTATATTTGGGTTCAGGCCACGCTGACCCTGCTCACGGGTGCAGATGCGGCCTTCCCGGCAGACGGCTACGAAACGGTACGCGCGGATTTGAACGCCATCGGGCAGAAATTGCAAGTGGGCGACGACGTGGTGGCGCAGAAATTCTACTGCGGCGTGTTCAAAACGGCGGGTGTGGAATCGGTGGCGTTTAAGTTTGCCGCTTCCGACAGCCCGACCGTGCGACCTGCCGACGGAGCATTCGGCACTGGCAATATCGTGATTGGCAACTATGAACGGGCGATATTCGACCCGTTACGAATCGAGGTGCGCTAATGGAACGCGAAACCGACCACGGCAGTATCGCGTGGGGCAACAATCTGATGCAGTTTAGGCAAAGCCGACAGTTCGAATGCTTGGTTAAATCGTTGTTTGCGCCGGCCAATGCGCTGCATGAGGTGTTTTACGACCTACTACATAAGCGCGGGGTCGATACGGCAGAAGGCAAGCAGTTAGACGGGGTGGGGCGAATCGTTGGCTTGACGCGTACAATCAGCAACGCGGCGGCCATCCCGTTTTTCGGCTTCGCTGGGCAAGAGAATACCCTAGGCTTCGGACAGGCACGAATGCGGCGCGAAAACGAAACCGTTACCGGCGGCTTTATCAAATTGCCAGATGAGGAATATCGCGGCCTACTGAAATGGAAAATTGCCGTAAATAACGGCCACGGCACAGCGCCGGAAATTGTGGAGGCGATGAGTAATGTATTTGGCGCAGAACTGGCGGTGTTTCGTGATTTGGATAATGCAAAATTCCAAGTGGCCTTCAACACTAAGAACGCGCCGGAATATGTGCTGAATAACCGCTATCGGCTGATACCAAAAGCCGCAGGGGTAGGCTTGGAAGTGGTTATTGTGAAACATAAAACCCCATTCGGTTTTGCCGACCAAAATTATTACGGCTTCGGGCAGGGCGTGATGCTCTCCAACGCCGATATTGTGATTTAACCGCCGATTGGCGGTTTTTTTATGGAGTATGAACATGGCAGTAAACAAGCAGTCTTTCGCGAAAAAGTTTGCCGAAAACGGCCAGCGCACAGTTTGGGAAGAGCCTCAATACAAGCTGGGATGGGATATGGTGGGCATCAGGCCGCCAACTAAAGAACAGTTTAACTACCTGTTCTACAACATTGACGAGAAAATGGCATTTTTGCTGGATGAATTTGGCAAAAATGCCAGCACCACACAGGCTGGCATTGTACAGCTCTCATCTGCCACCAACAGCGACCGCGAAGATATGGCCGCCACCTCCAAGGCCGTTAAAACGGCTTACGACAAAGCCGAAGAGGCGGTGCGGAAATCACTGCCGCTGGGCAGTATCGTGGCCTTCCCGCGCGTTGTAACGAACCCGGTCGGCTTTTTAAAGGCCGACGGCAGCACCTTTGCCCAGGCTACCTATCCAGACCTGTATCGCGTATTGGGCGGCAACAAGCTGCCCAACCTCACGCGCTCCGACATCGGCATGACCGCCTATTTCCCGTTTGGCGACATCCCGGACGGCTGGATTAAGTACGACGAGATTGCAGCAAAAGTAACGCAGTCCGCCTATCCCGAGCTGTACCGCAAGCTGGTGGCGCAGTACGGCAGCATTGCCGACGTCAAGCCGGTAGATGATTACTTTGTGCGCAACGTGGGCAGCGGCGGCCAAATCGGTAAGCGGTACCCATGGGCGGTAGGCGACCATCATCATGTTTTGGGGATTGTGGCCTACGGCAACGACGACCTGCTGCTCAAACGCCTGCCGGTGGATAAGTATTATCCAAACCAAGTTAAAGCCGGTGATCCGATGATTACCATCTACGGGATACTCGGCGGCTCGGAAGGGCAAAACCCGTCCTCCAAAGTGTTTGAGTCTGCGCATGAGCAGGCGGCAGAGGGGAAATACTCGCAGAAACACGCCGTACCCATCACTTACGACCACGCCTACACCGACCAATACACGCCCAAGCCCTATTATCAGGACAACACGCCCAAATACGTCGGCATGGTGCTGTGCATCAAGGCCAAAGACAGCTTGGATGACATCGTATTTTGGATTAAAGCTTACGGCAAAGTGACCAATGCCGGAGCGCTGGATGCCTCTACGCTGGCCGCACAGTTGCAGGACAAGGCCGACAAAAACCATACCCACCGCGCCGCCGACATCAGCGACTTGGGCGAAGCGGTTAGGCGGCAGATGGCCGACGCCATGCAGCACCAGGCCGGCGCCAACGGCTACACCAAACTGCCCAACGGCCTCATCGACCAATGGGGCTTCGTGCCGATGGGCTGGCAGGGGGAAGGGCCGGTTAAGGTAACGTTCCCAATCGCCTTCCCGAATGAGTGCTACAACGTGCAAATCACCGTCAAAAGCGGCGGCAGCTCTGGCGCGGTCGGCACAGATATAACGATTGGTGCGGGAGATTTAACGGCCACCGGATTTAATGCCTTGGTTAACACATGGGGGCAAGGTGCGAATGCCGCCGATTTCCAAGGCTTTTTCTTCCGCGCTATCGGACGCTAAACGGGAGGAACGGCATGACACTGCATTACTTGCAATCCGGCGGCGGTTTTTACGGCGACCAAATACACAGCAGGCTGCCTGAAGACGCAGCGGGGATTAGCTCCGGGCAGCACGCCGCCGAACCGGCGGCCGCACGATGAACACCTGTCCGATTTATCCCGCCCCGTATAAAGGCCGCCGCGACGGCGCGCAGTACCGCCCCAGCATCGCCGCTGCTCGCCTGCATCAAGATTTAAGGCACGGTCCGGAGCCTGCGGGCGGCACCGCCTGAGAACGGAGGATGAAATGTCCGAACAGGATAAATACCAAATCATTGCCGACTTCTTACGGCAGGTCGGCTTCCGGCGCGGCGTACTGCTGTTTCTCGCCGGCATCTCGGCACTGGTGTTGTGGAAAACCGACCCCATCGCGCTGGTCGACCGTTTCAGCCGGGCCGGTGCAGAAACGGCAATCGAAGGGGCGCGCAAAGAAGGGTCGGCCGCGCCCTACCTGCAGTCCCCGCACGGCTTTGTGGAAAACAAAGAAGCCGAAAGCGCGGCGGACGGCGTGGCGATGGCGGA
>NZ_LXSM01000012.1:0-8762 GCF_001648395.1 Eikenella sp. NML03-A-027
TTGATATTGACCGCGTCGCCCTGGTTGCCGCCCAATACCATCAGGTTGCCCTGCCTGTCCTGCCCGACCACAAAGCCCACATGCCCGCCGCCCTGCCGCTCGAATACCACGATGCAGCCGTAGGCCGACTTCGATAAGCGTGTGCCGGTTTCAAGCCATCCCTTGGCGCGATACCAGTGTTTCGGCAAATCTCGTCCGGCAGTGCGGCAGCAATGCGCTACAAAAGTGGAGCACCAAGGCGTTTCATCGTCCCGCCACCACGCGCCCAGAGCGATTAGCCAGTTGATGATGATTTTGTTGTGTTGCTTACCCCAAGAGGGAGGTTTTGCCCAACAGGCCCTGCCTGCCCAGTTTCAGCTTGTCGTTTCCAACCCCTTCCGAGCCGGTCAGCATGGTGCTGCCCACCCCGCCCCCGTCCTGTTGCGCCGCCTGCAGCAAGCCTGCCGTGTTGGCCTTCTTGCTGTTGGCCTTATTGAAATCGCGCTCCGCCTGCAAAGCCTGCTTTTCCGCCTGCCTCTCCGCCTGCGCCTGAGCCTGGGCCTGCTTCTTAGCCGATCGCTCCCCAGAGTAAATCGAATACCCCGTCCCCACTGCCGATGCTACGGCGGAAATAACTGCTGCTGCTGCTGGCATCTTTTCTATCCTTTCATCAATTGCCGTAAATAAACCACATCCTCACGGCGGCCGCGCCGCGCAAGTATGCCTTCAAAACTGCTGCCCGGCTTGGCATGCCAGGCCGCATAAACCGCCCCGCGCCGTGCCGCCTCCTGCTCAATCGTCCGCACCAGGCGCAAGCCTGCCGTTCCCGCCCGATATGCCGGCAGCAAAAACAACGCGTCATGCTGGCACATCAGGCAGTCATAATGCAGATGGCGCAACAGGAACGCCGAGCAGTAGCCTACCAACTCACCATCAGCAAACGCCCCGGCAAACAACAGATTCCCCGCTGCCGCCACCGCCTGATACAGCTCACGGTTCAAGCTCACCTGCCCGGCCCATGCCGCCTCCGTTTCCGAGCGGTGCGCCTCGGCCAGATGCCGTTCAATCCAATCCATATGGCGCAAGCCGTCATCTGTCCGCACATCAAGCATAAGGGTTGTACTCCATCACTTTTCTATTACCGCCTGCCGCGCGCAAGCTGTCGATTTTCGGCGTATCCAACAGCGCCAGGCAATAGGCGCTCGCATAGTCCGGCGAGCGGCCGATTTTCGCCACAATCTCCTCACGGCTCGCCACATAGATTTCCGCGCCGGACAGCTTCCAGGTCGGCGCGCACAAATCCGCCAGCAGGCGCGAATCTGGCGGCAGGGCAATGCCCGTATTGTTGGCCGGGTCGAGCGCCTCGCGCATCCGCCACCACAGCTGCGAGCGCAGATTGCGGAATCCCAAGCGCCCCGACTTATCCCGCGCGGTCGATTTCTCCGCCACATTCACCCCGATCACCTGCTGCCGTGCCTCGGTCAGAAAATCAAACGGCGCGCTGCCCACCCCGATCACGTCAATATGGATCGGCGCACGGTTGCGCAAAGCCGCCATCACCAAGCCCGCCGTAGCCGGCCCGTCCGGCGTTCGGCTGCCCGGATACACCAGCGGCCGGTCAAACCACATCCCATGCCGCCGCGCCAATACCGTCTCATCCTTACCGCCGCGCGCCACATCCACCCCCAGGCTGTCCATCTTCGGCAGCTTGTCCAAAGGCTTCCAGCGCGCCATCGCCGCCTCCGCCCATGCCGTCGGGACAACCTGCCACGGATCGTCCTCAATCCCCGCGCTGAAATCCCCGTTCAGCATCTGCGAGCGCAGCGGCTCGGGCAGCGATTGCAGCGTATTCACATAGCCCGTGCCCATCAGATACGGGTTATCCGTTACCCGGCTGGGGATAAACGTGCGGGCCAAAGGCTTCACCACCTCTTCCGGTTTGAAAGCCCCGCGCTCGAACTCATACACCGGCACCCCGCCCGCCAACACAAATTCCCGACCGTCATCCACCCACACATCCTTCCCATCCACACTGGCCGCATAGCGGATTTCCCCACCAACTGCCGGATTAGGAAACTTCTTATCCAGCCACGGCGCAAAGAAATCCACGATCCAACGCCCCTCCGCCGTGGTCGGCGGATTAAAGGTCAAGAGCGCTTGGCACTTCTGATTCGGGTCGGTCGAACGCAGCCAGCCCAGCAAGGCCCGCACCTGAATTTCCAAGAAATTCGCCGCCTCGTCGAATATCAGCAAATCGTGCGGCCGCCCCTGATACTTCTTTTGCCCTGGTCATTAACCGTAGCTGGAGAAATAAATTCATTGATTCTTGCCGCGACAGCATCAATGCATTGGTCATCAATCTCTTGCAGTTCCTCGCGCCATTTCATCAGCATTTCCAACTGCTCACGCCGCTAGTTCAGCTCATCCAGCATGGCTTTCTGCTTTTGAATCACAGCGTGATCGTCCAGCGTCCGATGCTTCTTACCCTGATTGCAGTCCCGGCACAAAGTAATCAGATTCATGATGTCGTTATCGCCACCATTGCTGACCGGATTAATATGGTCTATTTCCAACACCACATCAGGTGCAGCTGCCACAATACTGACAAGTAAAGGAATCTCGCTTTAAAACTTCAAACCTAAGTTTTTTTGTTATCGATTTGCGCTTGCTTTGCATGGCTTTATTTGTCATAATCAAGTCTCCTTGAAAAGGGAATTTCTTCATACGACTTTTGCCCGCCACGCTCCGGCGGGCTTTTTTTCACTCCCACCATTCCCGAAACCGCCGAAACCAAGCAGCCTTGACCGGCACATAAATCCGTTGCATGATTTGCCCGTCATAACGCGCATTGGCCGCAGCCCCCAGTTTCTCCCTAGCTTCCTCCGGGCTGTCCGCCCAAATGCTCAATGACCACGTCCTGCCTTTGAAACGGTAGGAGAACGTGTATTCGTTTTTTCGCATAATCCATAGGAGTTCCTTTATGTATTTTGAAATGTATAGAGATGCCCGTAATGAATGGCGCTGGCGGTTAAAAGCCGGTAATCATGAAATCATTGCCGTCAGCTCCGAAGGCTACGCATCCAAACAAAGTTGTTCCCATTCGATAGACTTAGTTAAATCCACTACTGCTAACACCCAGGTTAAAGAAGTGTGATTTTCCAGCCCGCCTCAGCGGGCTTTCTTTTGCCCGTCTGTCCGGGCTGCCAAGCGTCTTTCCGCTTTGTCATGACTGCCGTTACAATGGGAGTTCCTACACAACCTTGAACGGAGCGTAATTTATGCGACACATCATCATCTGCTACGATTTGAAAACACCTGGCAAAGATTACAGGTCATTGATAAACATGATTGAAACAATAGGCAGCGGCACGTGGGCGCACCTTCAGGATTCGGTCTGGTACATTAAAACCACGTTTACCGCCTCAGAAATTGTCAAACGGTTAAGGCCGTGTATCGATACCAATGACAATCTTTTCGCCGTGGAAATCGCCTCTTTTGATGCCGTGAATCTGGACGCTAAATTCATTACCCACCTAAGACGCATGGGGCTTCTATAACAGCCCATCCGTTGCCGTCAGACGGTCGTCATAGCGCCGCACGGCACATTCCGTAAGCCGTTGCCCGCAAGTCAATCATCGGATGCGCCTCCGCCGTCCGCAGCAACGCATTGATAATCTCGTTGCGGTCTTCCAAAGACAGTACTTGCTCAATCTCTTGTCTTTCCCTCATCTTCTTTCCTTTCCTCAAAAATATTTGCGACCGTCATCTATCCGCCTGGCGGCCAAAATATTCAGCCGAGATACGGCACATCAGCCGGTACTCTTCGGCATTCACCACCACGGCATCTTCATCCACTACCTTGCCGCCGCAGGCAGCAATCATTCGCGCGGCCTTCAATAGCCCACGTTCATCAGACTTCCAACGGCTCACGGTGGCATCATCCACACCAAGCATCAGCGCTATTTCGTGCTGTGATTTGTCCGCAAGCATCCTCAAAACAGTAGCTTGCACCTTGTGGGATTTTGTTATCACTTCTACCGATAATTCAGTCATGGTATAGCCTGCCAATTCCGGCCAAATCTTGTGCCAATCATCAGGGCGCATCTCTTGGCGTGTTACCTCCCCATCCGTAGCCAGTTCAATACGGGCGCAATATTCAATGGGGATAGGGCGGTGGCCGGTAACAATTTGGTTCATGTATGCGTAAGCAATGCCGATTTTTTCGGCGATTGCCCGCTGTCGTCCGCGCTCACTCGCGCAATATTCTTTTAGTTGCATATAGCTTGCTCCTGTCTATTTAGCACAAATTAAAGCATAGCTAAATAGAAAAAGTAGCATTGCTAAATTAAGCATTGCTGTATATTTAGATAACTTGCTAATATGGAAGAGAAAATGACACGGCTAGAAAGGGTAAAAGCCCTGATTGAAGAAAAATTTAATGGCAGCCAAGCTGACTTTTCCCGTGCAATCGGCAAAGCCCCTGCCCAGGTTAATCAATGGCTTAACGGCTATCGCAACATCGGGGATGCTGCTGCGCTAAATATTGAGAAATCTCTTGGACTGCCACAGGGATATTTAGATGGCACGGGCGAAAAATATCAGCCAGCCTCTACCGGCAAGCCGATAGAATCAAACGCGACCGCATTTGCCGCGGTAGAAACGTGGCAGGACGGCACACCGCTCAATGACGCAGAGTGTGAAGTGCCGTTCCTGAAAGAAGTAAGGTTGGCCGCCGGTTCAGGTTCGTTTGAAGCGTCCGACTTCAACGGCTATAAGCTGCGCTTTCACAAATCCACCCTGCGCCGCAAAGGCATCAACCCTAAAGACGTAGTATGTGTATCTGCCGATGGCAACAGCATGGAGCCGGTATTCCCTGACGGCGCTACGTTAGGCGTAGACACCAGCCAAAAGCACATTAAGGACGGCAAGATTTACGCCATCAATCATGACGGCTGGCTACGCACCAAAATCCTTTACCGCCTGCCAGGCAATAGAATCCGTATCCATAGTTACAATGAAGATGAGCACCCGGACGAAGAAGTGGATGCATCCGATATTCAAATAATAGGCCGCGTGTTCTGGTGGAGCGTGTTGGATTGAAATGGATATTTAACTTATGGCTAAAGACTTAATTTCAGCTCTACAAGATTGTCAAACCATCATTAAAAATAACCCTATCAGTATTTATAACGGAGACTTTATCAAACCTGCCTATTTAGTGTGTATGGCAGCTTATCTGTACAAACATAAGACGCCCACACACTTTTTTAATGTGGACGACTCTCGAATGAACTATCTAATAACAATTGGATTTTTCAACAATGTATGGGGGATTAATGATACTTGGGACAGGCCGAATCTAGGGAAAAGCTACTCTTTATTGACTATGCTTGACTGTGAAGAATCTGTTGATAGTGCCACTACACAGATAGGCAGTTGCATCAATGCGATGGTGGATGGAGAGAACAGGGCAGCCATCTCCCCTTTGATTGATGCTATTGGTGAAGTACACGATAACGTGTGGTCACATGGAAAATCCACCGGCTTCTCGATGGCGCAAAAATACAACAAATGGATTGAGTTCGCTCTGGCAGATTGTGGGAGTGGGTTTCTGAAGGAGTTAAACCGTGTTGGTATTCAAATAGATAATCACGAAGATGCTATTGAGTGGTGCATCAAAAAAGGGAACTCATCCAAGACTATCAAACCAAAAGACGACTGGGCGCAACAATTGCCGCCAGACGTAATAGGCAATCCTATGGGAAGCCTTGCCAAGTATAGCAGTGGGAACAATCATGCAGGCTTAGGTCTACCTCGATTTATTGATGTGGTGGAAAGTTTTGGTGGAGAGTTAACCATAATCACAGGTAATGCCGAGTTGTCAATATCAAATTTTCAGAATAGAATAAAACACATCAGACCCTGTCCCCAAGACCTATTTTGGGATGGGGTAATTATCCAATGCAGATTGCAGACTAGTAATCTAAACCAAATCACAACACCGTCTGCTAATGCAGAAATTGCAGATATATTAGATACATTAATAGGTTAAATTAAAGGAGGCTGACATGGAAAGAATTATCCACTTGCCAAGTGGCAGTCTTGCTTCCCGCCGAGCTGCCATCCCAATCCGAGACCAAATTATTAAAGCTTTTGAGAACCCAGCCGTTAGCAGAATTATAATTGACCTGCAAGGTGTTGATGTTATCTCTGGCTCTTTTGCTGATGAAAGCATTGCCATCTTGGTAAAAATCTACGGATGGGACAAGGTTAAAAATAAACTCCGCTTGCGAAACGGAAACGGCATTACAGAAAGGAACATTGCCGAAGCTATCCTAATTCGTAGGCAAGCGGAGGACGCTGAACAGCATCAAGAAATGATGCAGCACGCTTTCGCTTAATTAATTCAACCACAGCCCGCCCAGCGCGGGCTTTTCTTTTGCCCAGCAAAAAACCGCCCGCAGGCGGTTGTGTCTATTATCCGATCAAGGCAGCCGGAGCCAAGGTCATCTCCACCCCTAGCGCCCGGGTAATCTTCAATACCATATCAAAACGCGGCTTGCTGTTGCCGGACAGGGTTTTATACAGGCTTTCCCGGCCCAGCCCGGTTTGCGCGGCCAGCTCGCTAATCCCCTTGGCTCGCGCCACGTCTCCCAGCGCGGCGATAAATTCGTCCGCATCCCCGTCTTCCAGCACAGAAGAAAGATAGGCCGCAATCATTTCCTCGCTGTCCAAGTATTCGGCTATATCAAATTTTTGCATTTTCATTTACCGCTCCTTCAATTCAAATATGGCGAATTCGCCGTAATTAAAAGTCAGGCAGGCAGTGTTTCCCGCACTTGCCTTTCCACCGCCTGCACAATCAAATCATTCAGCGAGGTATGTTGTCGTGCCGCCATCGCGGCTGCCTGCCGGTGCAGTTCCGCCCCCAGCCGCACGTTCAGGCTGCCCTTATAAGGCTTCTCCGGTGGTATCCCTTCTTCGGCACACATCGCCAAGTATTCGTCCACCGCCTGCTCGAACATCGCCTTCACTTCAGCCAAGGTCTCCCCGCCATAGCCCAGTACGCTGCGGATATGCAGCACCCGCCCGTGCAGGCAGTCGTCTTCTTTGCTGTATTGCACCGTGCCTTCGTAGCCTTTATAGCTCAATAAATCATTCATCATCCATCACTCCAATTTTACGCAAGCCCTCAATCACGTCTTGCAGTTGGTAACGCTTCAAAATCTTGCCCGGGTGCGGTTCGTGCAGCGTAACCGCAATCCCCGTTTCCCGATGCAGAAACTTCCTACCCGAGCCGCTGCCCTTGTGCAGCACAAACCCGTGTTTGTTCATCACGACAGTCAGCTCGCCCCAAGTGAAATCACGCGGCAGGCTCAACAGCCGTGCCAGCAGTTTTTCCGCCTTGCCCATTATTTTGCCTTTGTTTGCTATATGCGACTATTTTACAGTTGCAATAAGATTTAAGCAATCCCAACCGTAACCCGTAGCCGACTCCCGCCGCCAAGTGCGGCTTTTTTGTTGCCTGTGAAAAAATAAATTCTGTTTCAAATCAAAGGAAAGTATAGTTTTCTATACTACACCCCAACGAAGCACAACACCGCTTCACCGCCATCATCAAGCAGCAGCAGTCAGGCCGGAGGGGAACTGGGGCAACAGACAGGCCGGGATGCCGCCGCCCCTATCAACGGTAAGTGAATGTTTAACGTAACCATTTCTAAGAGATGGTTTTATTAAACATTCACTGTGATTGAAGGAGAGAACAATCATGTACACCATCCAGCCAAACTACGATGGCATGTTAGCCGCCTACTTGGACGAAATCAGCGCGGCACAGGACGAAGAGAGCAGGCAAGAAGCCGAAGCCCTGCAGCTGGAGAAAGAATACCGCAGCGCCATCATCCGTGAATGGGCGGAAGTATCCATCAGAGATGGCGAAGAGAACTACGACCTCAACGACCAAGCCACATGGGAAATGGCAGCGTAATTGTGCTGCCATCTCTCTGCCTTTTTCTTTCGATTGCCCATTTCTCTGCTCCTTTTCGGGATGCTGTCTAGGCTGTCAGAACAGCAGTTTTCTCAATGCAGCAGATGTGGCTGCCGTGGCGGTAGGATGCGGCCATATCAAACAGAGAGGCCTTGCGCTCCGGATAGCTCATACCGCTGCCAATTAGGACAGCGTTGCAGACTTCTAGACGTGTCAGCAGGGTTATCCCATCCTATCTATTAACTCGTAATGCTCCAATCCATCATAATCATTAATTAGAGTATAAATTTCATTAACTGCAAGAAAAGCCGACATGTCCTTTTTCTGTTGTTTTTATATTATCTCCCAAAAAAATAGTAAATCACTCATTATCAATGATTTTTCAAGAGGGAACCCTGCGCGCTCTTTAAAGTTTTTGCATAACAATGTGTAATCATTATGTATTTCTGAAATTTCTAAGTTTGTTAATTTATCAAAGTATTCTGACAGTACAGTGTAGACAGTATCTAAGTTTAGATACGCTACTTTATGATGTTTATCTAAATTTTTTAAATAACTATAATCAGTATTTGGCATAAATTACCCATGCCTCCTGTTGAAAAATGTTGAAGCTCAAAATACTAAGTTTTACTAAATGCGCTATACCTTATCACTATCTGCACAATACAGCGTTATACGGCATTAGGCTGGATTAAGGATAATGCGAAGCAAAATAAAACACCAGCCCCGCCCGCCGGTGTTTGGTTTTTCAGGTAGTCCAATCTGTTGCAATCAAGGCTTGGACTTGGCGGTATCG
>NZ_LXSM01000013.1:0-6623 GCF_001648395.1 Eikenella sp. NML03-A-027
GATGACCGCTGTTTTTATTCCGAAATCGAAACCGGAAAGGGCGCAGAAGGCACGGCTTTCTGCGTGGGCTACGACCACAGCGTGTACGGGCAGGAATAAAACCTGCCGTTTGAGGCTGAAAAGGCTATCTGAAAATATTTCAGGTAGCCTTTCCCTTGCCAAGAACCTCTATAGCTAAAGCTCATTTTTTCATACCAGGCAGCGGGCAGTGCAGAAGGGGCAGGGGTGATTTTCAGCTTCGCAGAAATTCGTTTTACCCGTTTTCAGGCAGCCTCAAAGCTTGGGCGGGCTGCCTGAAAACGGAGAGTGCAATTCTAAGCGGAATCCTGTTTTTATACAGGGCGGCAAGGGAAATGCAGGCCTACGTTGCCAACCCTTTCCCACGGGGCGGGCAGCCTGCTTGGTTTCAGGCAGCCCATTCCTGCTTTCCAGACGCAACCCGCCACTATCCCAACATGCCCGGCTCAGGCAAATCAGCAAAGCCGCGTTCGCGGATGATTTGGCAGGAATTGCCAGGTATCTTTTGCGCGCTTCACCGCTGCGCATGCCGTTGCAGGGCTCGCCGGTAAGCTGGAATTTGAAGTGGCGCAGTTCGGTGATGGATTCCATGTTTCAGGTAGCCTTTGGGGTGGGTCGACATGGTGCCGATATTTTATTTTGTCTGCCTTATCGGCTTTCAGGTAGCCCCTGCCAAGGGTGAAGCTACCTGAAAATTTAATTTCAATCCGTTTCCGCCATTTCCAGCGCCTGTTTGATGTCTACGGCCACGATGCGGGACACGCCTTTTTCCTGCATGGTTACGCCGATGAGCTGCTCGGCCATTTCCATGGTGAGGCGGTTGTGGGAAATATACAGGAACTGAGTTTGGGCGCTCATTTCTTTCACCAGATTGCAGAAGCGGCCGGTGTTGGCATCGTCGAGCGGGGCGTCCACTTCGTCGAGCAGGCAGAAGGGGGCGGGATTGAGGCTGAACAGGGCGAACACGAGGCTCATGGCGGTGAGGGCTTTTTCGCCGCCGGAGAGCAGGTGGATGGTGCTGTTTTTCTTGCCGGGCGGGCGCGCCATGATGGATACGCCGGCGGTGAGCAAATCGTCGCCCACCATGTGCAGGCTGGCTTCGCCGCCGCCGAACAGGGTGGGGAAGAAGGTTTGCACTTTTTGGTTCACGGCATCGAAGGTGGCTTGGAAGCGCTGTTTGGTTTCGCCGTCGATTTGGGCGATGGCTTCTTCCAACAGCGTGATGGCGGATTGCAGGTCGGCGCGTTGGTTTTGGTAGTAGCCGTCGCGCTCGCGGGCTTCGGCCAATTCGTCGAGCGCGGCCAGGTTCACCGCACCGAGGGCTTGGATGCGGCGGGAAATGCTGTCGATTTGCTGCGGCCAGTCGGTTTTCAGGTAGCCTGCCTGTTGTTCGGATTCGAGCGCGGCAATATCGGCCTGGCGCGCCAATAGGTTATCGTGGAAATGTTTGGCGTTGAGCAGCGCTTCCTGCTGCTGCAACAGGGCGGTTTGAGCGGCTTGTTGCCACTGCGGCAGCTCGGCGGCCAGCGCCTGCTGGCGGGCATATTGCTGCCTACCCTGCTCTTGGGTTTCGGCCAGCCGGGCGGCGGCGGCCTGGATTTGCTCTTCCAGCGTGAAGGCAGCTTCGGCCAGTTCTTCCAGCTGCAGGCGTTGCTCGTCTTCGCTGTCTTCGGCATAGGTGAGGGCGAGCTCGCTCTGGCGTTGCTGCCAATCGGCTTTTTGCTGCGCCAGCGCGGCCATGCGGGCAGCGAGGTTTTGCAGCTGCTGGGTTTGGCGGTGGGCTTCGATTTCGGCGGCGCTGCGGCGGCGGTCGGCTTCGAGCACGGCTTGGCGGGCTTGGCGCAGGGCTTGCTGCGCCTGTTGGCTGTGCTCGGCTTGGGTGCGGCTCTCGGCTTCCAATTCGGGCAGGTGCTCTTCGAGGGCGGCGGTTTCTTCGGCCAGGATTTCGGCGGCGCACGCCAGCTCTTCGGCTTCCTGCGCCAGCTGGGCTTGCTCTTGGGCGATGTGTTCGCGCCGCTGCTGCGCCTGTGCGGCGCGGGCGGCGAGGGCGCCGGCCTGCTGCTGGGCAGCGGCCAGCTCGGCGGCGAGGCGGCGTTGTTCGGTTTGGGCTTGGCGCAGTTCGGCTTCGGCTTGGGCTTGCTGCTGAGCCAGTTTTTCGGCTTCGGCTCGGGCTACCTGAAACTGCGGCTGCCATTCGGCCAAGGCGGCGGCGATTTCGTCGTGGCGGGCGCGGTGGCGCATTTGCCGGTTGCCGCCGTCGGCATGGTGCAGCAGCACGCCGAGGCGGTCGATGCGGTGGCCTTGCGGGGTGAGCCATTCTTGGCCGGGCTCGAGGCGGCTGCGGTGCGCCAGCGCGTAATCCAAATCGGGGGCACACAAAATGCCTTCGAGCCAGTGGGCTAAGGCTACCTGAAAAGGCGGCTCGGCTTGGATTTGGTGAATCAGCGCCTGAGCCGGGCTGGCGGCGCGGTGGGCGTGGGCTTCGCGGTCGAACCAGGCGGCGGGGGATTCGGGCAGCGGCGACGGCGGCTGGAAATCAGCGGGCAACGCGCGGGCGTTGAGCCGCTCGCCGAGCACGGGGGCCAGCGCGCCCTGCCATTCTTCGGGCATGCGGATGTGCTGCCACAGGGCGGGCGCATCGGCTTGCTCGCTGCCCTGCCAGAAGTTGTGGCGGGCGGTGTCGGCCAGCAGGGCGGCAAGGGTTTTTTGCTCGGCCTCGGCGGCGAGAATACGGCGTTCGTGTTCCTGTTCGCGTTCGCGGGCGGCGGCGAGGGCGGTTTTCAGGTAGCCTGTTTGCTCTTCGAGCCGTTGCAGTTGCTTCTCGCCCTGTTGGTATTGGGCGGCGAGGGTGTCGGCCCGGGCTTGGGCGGCGGCGGTGTCCTGCCCGGCATCGCTTTGCAGGGCGGCGGCTTCCTGCTGCAAACGGGCTTGGCGCTCTTGCAGCCGGCTGATGCTTTGGCGGCTGTGTTGCAGCTGCTGCTGTTTCAGGGCGAGCTCGCGGCGGAGGCGGGCGGCTTCGTCGTGCCGGCTTTGCTGCTGTTCGGCGGCCTGCTGCTGGGCGGCTTCGAGCTCGGGCAGTTGCTCTTCGAGGGCGGCGGCTTCGGCGGTGAGCAGTTCGAGCTGCATCTGCTGCTGTTCGGCGGCCTGTTCGGCGGCGGCGTGCTGCTGTTGCAGCTCGGCGTGTTCACTGTCGATTTTCTGGATGGCGGCTTGGGCGGCGGCCTGTTCGCGTTCGAGGCGCTGGCGTTGGCTCTGCCGCGAGCGGATTTGCTCTTCGAGGCGGGCGGTTTGCTCGCGCAACAGGGCGTGCTGCTGGTTGAGCCGGTATTGCTCGGCCTGCTGTTGCTGCTCGGTTTGGCGCAACACTTGCACGGCATCGTTCATGGCTTGGTTTTGCCGGGCGAGTTCGTCTTGCCGCTCGCGGGCGCGTTCGTGTTCGGCGGCGGCGCGGTCGGCGGCGGCGAGGGTGTGCTGCCATTGGGCGAAGTCGTGGCGGTTTTGCGCTTGGTTGAGCTCGGCGGTGAGGTTGCGGTAGCGTTCGGCGGCGGCGGCCTGGCGTTGGAGTTTTTCCACTTGGCGGCCGAGTTCGGACTGCAAATCGCCGAGGCGTTGGAGGTGTTCGCGGGTGTCGCGCAGGCGGTTTTCGGTTTCGCGGCGGCGTTCTTTATATTTGGATACGCCGGCGGCCTCTTCGATGTGGGCACGCAATTCTTCGGGGCGGGCTTCGATGATGCGGGCAATCATGCCCTGTTCGATCACGGCATAGCCGCGCGCGCCGACGCCGGTGCCGAGGAAAAGGTCGGTGATGTCGCGGCGGCGCACTTGTTGGCCGTTGATGTAGTAGCTGGATTCGCCTTGGCGGGTGAGCTGGCGGCGGATGCTGATTTCGCCGTATTGCCCCCATGCGCCCTGCAGGCTGCCGTCGGCATTGCTGAATACGAGCTCCACGGAGGCGCGGGGGGCGGGGCGGCGGGTGGCAGCGCCGTTGAAAATCACGTCTTGCATGCTCTCGCCGCGCAGCTGTTTGGCCGAGGCTTCGCCCAGCACCCAGCGCACGGCGTCGATAACGTTGGATTTGCCGCAGCCGTTGGGCCCGATCACGGCCACCAGCTGGCCGGGCACGTGGATGGTGGTGGGGTCGGTGAAAGATTTGAAGCCGGCAAGTTTGATGTGGGTGAGACGCATGAAAAACAATGAAAAAGCGGAATGCTGTATTTTAAAAGAAAGGCAGCGGGGCAGGCTACCTGAAACAGGAATGAAGGTTTCAGGTAGCCTTTTGCTGTGTCTTCCTGCGCCGCCTGGCGCGCCGATACCAAGCAATACTGAGCCCAAGCCAGCCTGCTCCGGCCACGGTGGCAGCACGTGTCCACAAGCGGGCATACAGCCGCCAGTTTTCGGTTTCTTCCTGCGGGCTGAAGGCGGCGCGGTAGTGCCGCTCGCTGCCGTCTTTGGTGTAGTTCAGCTCGGTAATCACATGGTAGCTCAACCAATGGGCCTGGATAATGCTTTGTACAGTCAGCTTTTCTTCACCCTGCCAAATGTTTTCATCATATTGGCACAACGGGTCGGACAGGTTGTGGCAATCCAAATTAAGCTGTTTTCCTTCGGCGGTGCGGATGCTGCCGGCCACGTGGAGGTTGTCGTCATCATCATACCATTGGCGCCGCCGCAGCTCGGCAGCGGCATGATGCGTATAAGCCACGGCTACGTTCAAATGCCGCTGCCGCTTGCTCAACTCAGCCGAAGTTACCAATGCGCCCATGCCCAACACAACGGCCAGCAGCATGCCGAATAGCCAAAATACGGGCAGGCTAAACGAAATACGCATTATGTTGCGGTCGAGCTGCTGTTTTTCCTGCCGCATCCGCCGCATGGTGTGAAAAAAATTGCCCATTTGCTTTCCTGTATGCAGTGGCTGATTGTATAGCGAAACAGGCAAGGTAGGCCATGAATAGGCTGAGGCTACCTGAAAGCAGGTTACTGCCAAACCAGAAACAGCCCGCCAAATGATAGATTTGCTTTTGCCAAACAATAGCATTTTGTAATACAATGCTAATTTTGAGTAACAACTCATTTACCATTCAAATCAATGGATAAGCAAAAGAAACTCGTTACGGTGATGGTGTTGGACGAACACCGCACCGAATCTTTCGTGATCGCTGAATCACGGCTGCGCGCTATCAAGCCCACCGTCATCGGCCTTTCCGTGGCCACGGTGACGCTCTTGGCTGCTCTGTTGGCGTTGGGTTGGCACCACTACCAAAGCTACAACCGCTTTGCGCAACAACAACAGCAAACTCAAGCACTCAGCCAGCAAATCGAAGACTTGAAAGAAGCGCGTTCCGCTGAGGTTAGCGCCAAACTCAATCAACTCGCCCAATCCGAAAAAGCCGTGGCCGATCTGCAAAACTACCTACGTCAGCGAGGCGCGAACGTACCCACCCCAAAACCAGCTACCGCTTCTGAAGAAAGCAAGCCCATCCACCAAGCCGGCGGCCCGCACAACATCCTACCGCCAGCCGATACGCCAGAATTCAGCCAAACTATTGAAAATCTACTCAAAGTAGCCAACAATGTACCACTTGGCCGCCCCGCTCAAGGCGGAATCTCCTCCGGCTTCGGCCCCAGGCATAACCCGTTTAGCGGCAAAGGCAGCGAGTTTCATCATGGCCTAGATTTTCGCGGCAACATTGGCGACCCCGTACGCGTTACTGCCAACGGCACAGTGGAATTTGCCGGCACCATGAACGGCTACGGCCAAGTGGTGAAAGTGCGCCACGGCTACGGCTACAGCACTGTGTATGGACATTTATCGCACATCGGCGTGCAACCCGGCCAAACTGTTAAAGCCGGCGACCTCATCGGCAAAATCGGCTCCACCGGCCGCTCCACCGGCCCGCATCTGCACTACGAAGTGCGCCTCAACAACGAGCCGCACGATCCCGCCACTTTCCTCAGCCTCGCAAAATAAACACGCGCGGCACTCCATTTCAATTCAATCCGCGGAGAAACAACCATGTTTAAAGATAAAAAAGACCGTTCCCAACCCAGCAACTCCACCAGCGCCATCGACACCATCATCGGTGCACAATGCCGGATTCAGGGCGACATCCTGAGCCAGCAATCGGTGAAAATCGACGGCCAAATCCAAGGCAATGTGCAAGCCGGCGGCACCGTCATCGTTGGCGACAAAGGCGCGGTGAATGGCGACATCCGCGGCAGCGATCTGATCGTGTTCGGCAAAACCGAAGGCCTGATTGAAGTGAAAAAACTACACCTCAAGCCCAACGCTCGCGTAACTGGCAACATCCGCACCCAATCCCTACAAGTGGAAGATGGAGCCGTTTACACCGGCGATATCCGCATGGATCGCAATGCCGGCAACGCCTCCCTTCCTCCTGCCGGCATCTCCCCGGGAAAAGCCATCGCCGCACCGGCAGATAAGCTAGCAAATAAATAGTCTTGCCCGGTCTGAGGAAGAGGCTGTCTGAAACATTCAGCTAGCCTCTCTCCTTTCCTCGTTCCATTCCTCACCCATTTCTTCGTCTCCTCTTCTCTCTCGTTTCTTTATCCCCACTTCCTTTTCCAACTCACACTGTACCGCT
>NZ_LXSM01000014.1:0-22342 GCF_001648395.1 Eikenella sp. NML03-A-027
CGGTTTCTACCTCTACCACAAACTGCGCTACCNCACCCGGGNGATTCCGCTTGAGGAAGTGGATTTGGGCGACGAGGAAGAGGACGAAGACGAATAAGCCCCATCATATAAAAGGCTACCTGAAAACGTAAGCCACCATAAAACCAAACACCCAATAAAAAAGACTGCCCTCAGGCAGTCTTTTTTCATCCACTTATTCTTCGCTCATAAAGCCGCGCAGTTTTTGAATAGCTTTGGCTTCTATCTGACGGATGCGCTCGGCGGAAACGCCATATTCAGCGGCCAGCTCGTGCAGGGTAAGGCCGCCGCCGTCTTGTAACCAGCGGCTTTCCAAGATACAGCGGCTGCGTTCGTCTAGCTGGGCGAGCGCATTTTGCAGGCCTTCGGTCTGCATAGCGTAGCGGGCTTTTTGGGCGATTTGCTGAGTGGGCTCGTTGCGGGTATCGGCCAACCAGTCGATGGGAGCGTAGCTGTCTTCTTCTCTGTCACTGTTGTCGGGCAGAAGGGCAATGTCTTTGCCGGTCATGCGCTGTTCCATTTCCAGCACTTCGTCCATTTTCACGCCCAAGTCGTCGGCGATGGTTTGCGCTTCTTCGGGCGAGAGGGCGTTCATGCTTTTACGCATGCTGCGCAGGTTGAAGAAAAGTTTGCGCTGCGGCTTGGTGGTGGCCACGCGCACCATGCGCCAGTTGCGCAGGATGAATTCGTGGATTTCGGCCTTAATCCAATGTACGGCAAAGGAAAACAGGCGGGCACCGCGGTTGGGCTCGTAGCGTTTTACGGCTTTCATCAAGCCAATGTTGCCTTCTTGAATCAGGTCGGCTTGATTGAGGCCGTAGCCATCATAGCCACGCGCGATGGATACAACCACACGCAGATGCGACAAGATCAGTTTCTTGGCGGCTTCCAGGTCACCTTGCAGCTGGCGTACAGCCAGGCTGTGTTCTTCCTCTGCGGTGAGCAGCGGAATACTGTTTACAGTGTGAATATATTGCTCCAAGCTGCCGTGGCCGCTGGGGATAGGCAATGCAAATGCGTTATTCATTGTCTTTTGATTCCTTTTAGTATTTTCTGCCGCCTTCGGCGGTATTTATCTCTTCTGTCTCTTTAGTTACGGGGGTGATTAAACACCCATACTGTGTGATTTTGGTTTACGATAGGTTAAATTTTGTATTTTTTAAATTTTAATTTATTTTCTATATTACTGTAAACAACGGCAACTTCGGGCAAACGGTATCTATTTGCCCTCATATTGCGGCTCGGCACTTGGTTCGCTGCTGTTTTCAGGTAGCCTTTCCTCTGCGGCATCGGGAGCAGGTTTGCGCCGTGGCAGATAGCCGGCCAGCATCAGCAATACGGCCAAACACAACAAGCCACACACCAGGGGCAGCGAGCCGCCTATTTTCATATACGGGGTTTCGCCGCGATAACCTTCGATATTGCCTTCGAGCACGGTGCGTGTGTCGGGCGGGGCGAGTTTCACCACCTGGCCTTGCGGATTGATGATAGCGGTGGCACCGGTGTTGGTGGCACGTACCATGTAGCGGCCGAGCTCAAGGGTACGGGCTTGCGATATTTGCAAATGCTGGTGGATGGCGTTGGAGCGGACAAACCAGCCCAGATTGCTCACATTGGCCAGGAGGCTGGCTTGTTTGGCAGAGGCAATCAGTTCGTCGCCGAAGCCGTCTTCGTAGCACACGTTAAACGCCACGTGCTGGTTGGCTAAAAGCAACGGAGCTTGGGCGCTGCCGCCACGGTCGAACCCGGCCAAAGGCATGTTCATCATGCGGTACAGCGGCTCGGTGATAGCAGGCAGGGGTTTATATTCACCGAAGGGAACGAGGTGGCTTTTGGCGTAAAACGGGATGTCGTCAGGGCGGTCGGGGTGGTAATTGCTTAAGTTGATCACAGCGTTCAGGTAGCCTGTGCGCTGCTGATTGTATTGGGCAATACCCATGGCGAGCGCGCTGCCGTTGCGCTGGGCTTCGTAGGCAAATTGGTCAAGAACGCCGGGATTATATTCCTGCAAATCCTGCCGCATCACGGGAATGGAGGTTTCGGGCAAGATAGTGATGTCGGCATGGCTGTTGGCTACTTGATCATAGTAGCTTTGTATGGTTTCACTCAGATAGTCGGCATCCCATTTCAAGGTTTGCTCTATATTACCTTGCACCAACGCCACGGTGGCACTGCTGCCGTCGGGCTCAGTGAAACGCACTTGGCGCAACTGCCAGCCGCCGGCAATAACTCCAATCAGCAGCACAAGCGGTAATGCCCGCCGCTTCCAACCTTGGTTGTGCAGCACCAGCACCAACCATGCGCCGCAAAAGGCACACAGCAAAGTGAGCAAATGCACCCCGCCCACGGGGGCATAACCGGCCAGCGGGGAAAAGTCGGCCACTTGGCTGTAGCCCAGCGCCCCCCAACCAAAGCCGGTAATCGCCCGCTCGCGGGCAAATTCAGCCAATGCCCACAACACGGGCAGCAAAAGGCCAATACGCCAACCACGGGGTAGACGGGCTTTTTCCAGCAACCAGAAGCAAGCGGCAGGATAGAGCGCAAGGTAAGCTGGCAGCAGGATAGTGAGCGGCAGGGCATACAGATTGGGCAGGCCGGATATGTCGTGCAGCGCGGTGTGTATCCAATAGAACTGTGTGGCGTAGCCCACCAACCCGAAGCAATAGGCGCCAAACACGCTGTTTTGCGGCCGCAGCTCGGTGAGCCGAATCAGGGCACCGAACAGCAGCGGCATCAGCCAAAAATGGTAATACGGCGCAAACGCCAGCGGCGTAGCGGCGGCCAGTAGCATCACCAGCGGCCAGTACACATAGCGCCGACTACACCAATCCTCAAATTTCGCAACCCAATTCATGTTTTCAGGTAGCCTTGATAAAGAAGCGGCATTATATAACCAAATCATCGCTGCATGGTGTTTTCAGGTAGCCTTTTCTGGCTGGAGGCTACCTGAAAACGCAATGGCTGAAGATACTGAGTAACGACCTCAACCTGCACAACCTACCAAAATAAACTTGCACTGCCGCAGCAAGCGGGGTAGGCTTCGCCCGTTTTTAATTTGTTGCATGCAGAACCACTCATGAAACCACACCACCGCCGCGCCGTTTACGCCGGCAGTTTCGATCCACCTACCAATGGCCACCTATGGATGATCCGCCACGCACAGGCCATGTTTGACGAACTTATCGTGGCCATCGGCACCAATCCCGACAAGCAGGCCACCTACTCACTGGAAGAGCGCAAAGCCATGCTGGTGGACATCACCGCCGAATTCCCCAATGTGCGCGTTACCCAGTTCCACAACCGCTTTCTGGTTGATTTTGCCGATAGTATCCAAGCCGATTTCGTGGTGCGCGGCATCCGCAGCGGCTCAGACTATGAATACGAACGTGCCATGCGCTACATCAACGCCGACCTGCAACCAACCATCACCACCGTTATCCTGATGCCGCCGCGCGAATTTGCCGAAGTATCGTCCACCATGGTTAAAGGCATGGTCGGCCCGCAAAACTGGCAGAAAACCATCCGCCGCTACGTCCCCGATGCTGTGTACCGCAAAATACTGGCCGACCACGGCTGTTCGGCTGAGGATTGATTGTCCGCCATCCGCCTCTCAAGGTAGGCTACCTGAAAACGGTATTACCGGCAGAACAGTCATGCTCTCCTTGCCTCAGTCTTTTCAGGTAGCCTTAGCTGCCAAGAAAAATAAAGCACGATGTAATCGTGCTTTATTTTCGTCCGTCAAACCGGTTGGTTTAGCGCTTATTTTTAATACGCAGGTAATTGAGAGCTTTCAGTTCGGCCAGCGCAATTGCCAACGCTGCCTGAGCTTTAACCATTGACTCATCATCTTTGGCATGTTTCACGCCGGCTTCTGCAGCTTTTCGGGCCTCCTCTGCCCGCGCCTGATCCAGCTCGGCACTACGCACAGCCACGTCAGCCAAAATCATGATTTTGTGCGGCTGCACTTCCAGAATACCGCCGGAGATAGCCACCAAAACCTCTTCTTCCTGCTCCGGCACCTGCAAACGCAGCACACCGGGGCGCACCAAGCTCATAATCGGCTCGTGGCGCGGGTAAATACCGAGCTCGCCGTTTAGGGTCGGCACCACGGCAAAGCTGGCTTCACCGGAGTAGATGCTCTCCTCGTTGCTGACCACATCAACCTGCATGATATTCATGCTGCATTCCTCAGTTCAGGGTTTTGGCTTTTTCCACGGCCTCTTCGATGCCGCCCACCATATAGAAGGCCTGCTCCGGCAGATGGTCGTATTCGCCGCTCAGAATAGCTTTGAAGCCGGCCACGGTATCACGCAGCGAAACGTATTTGCCGGGTGAGCCGGTAAACACTTCTGCCACGTGGAAAGGCTGCGACAGGAAACGCTGGATCTTACGGGCACGCATCACAGTCATCTTATCCTCGTCAGATAACTCGTCCATACCCAAAATGGCGATGATGTCGCGCAACTCTTTATATTTCTGCAAGGTAGATTGCACGCCACGAGCCACATCATAATGTTCCTGGCCGAGCACCATTGGATCGAGCTGGCGAGAAGTGGAGTCCAGCGGGTCTACCGCAGGATAGATACCAAGGGAGGCAATATCGCGGCTCAATACTACAGTCGCATCCAAGTGAGCAAACGTAGTGGCAGGAGACGGGTCGGTCAAGTCGTCGGCCGGCACATATACGGCTTGGATAGAGGTAATGGAGCCAGTTTGGGTGGAAGTAATACGCTCCTGCAAACGACCCATTTCTTCAGCCAACGTCGGCTGATAACCCACGGCAGAAGGCATACGGCCAAGCAGGGCGGATACTTCTGTACCGGCCAGGGTATAGCGATAAATATTGTCCACAAAGAACAATACGTCACGACCTTTGCCGTTTTCGTCTTTTTCGTCACGGAAGTATTCAGCCATCGACAAACCGGTTAGAGCAACACGCAGGCGGTTACCAGGCGGCTCGTTCATCTGGCCGTACACCATGGCCACTTTATCCAACACGTTGGAGTCTTTCATTTCGTGGTAGAAGTCATTGCCTTCACGGGTACGCTCGCCCACGCCGGCGAATACGGAGAGACCACTGTGCGCTTTTGCAATGTTGTTAATCAGCTCCATCATATTCACGGTTTTGCCCACGCCAGCACCACCAAACAGACCCACTTTACCACCTTTGGCAAATGGGCAAAGCAAATCAATCACCTTAATGCCTGTTTCCAACAATTCGGTAGTACTAGAGAGTTCGTCGAACTTAGGTGCAAATTGATGAATAGCGCGGGTATGTTCAGAACCGATCGGACCTTGCTCGTCCACAGGGTTACCCAAAACATCCATGATGCGACCCAGGGTAGCTTTACCCACCGGCACAGTAATCGGTGCACCAGTATTTTGCACGGCCACGCCGCGCTTCAAACCGTCTGTACTACCCATCGCAATGGTGCGGACAACGCCGTCGCCAAGCTGCTGTTGCACTTCTAGCGTCAAATCGGTATCGACCAGTTTGAGTGCATCGTAAACACGTGGAATAGCGGTACGCGGAAACTCCACATCGACTACCGCACCAATAATTTGTACGATTTTGCCTTGGTTCATTTATCTATCCTAAATATTCAAATCTGCCTGCTCTGCCCACCTATACTGCAGCGGCACCGGCTACAATTTCCGACAATTCAGTGGTAATCGCTGCCTGACGGGATTTGTTGTAAATCAGGCGTAATTCCTTAATTGCATTACTTGCATTATCCGTAGCGGCCTTCATTGCCACCATGCGTGCAGACTGCTCGGAAGCCATGTTCTCACACAAAGCCTGATACACTACCGATTCTAAATAGCGGCGCACCAAATATTCCAGCACCAAAATTGGCGATGGCTCATAGATATATTCTCGGCCATATTCTTCTGCTTCCGATATTTCGTTCAGCACATTGTGACCGATAGGTAGCAAGGTCTCTAAGTTCGGCTCTTGGCACATAGTATTGATAAATCTAGAATACACCAAGTGCACAATATCCAAGCCACCATCAGCATAACGCTGAAACGCTTCAGTCAGCGAGCCAAGCAACACTTCCATCTTCGGGGTGTCGCCCAAACTTACCGCACTGGCCACTACATTGAGGCCAGCACGATTACAGGCAGCCAACCCTTTGCTACCGAAGCAGATAACTTCCACTTCCACACCCTGCTGCTGGTATTCTTGCACTTGTCCGAAAAACTTCTTTAGCAAGTTGGCATTCAACCCGCCACACAAGCCTTTGTCGGCAGTAATTAAGATGAAGCCGGCACGCCGAATGTTTTCCCGACTTTCCAAGATTGGCAACTGCTTATGCTCGGTTTCTACCTGTGCCAAGTGACTCATCACCACGCGCACTTTCTCGGCATAAGGCCGTGCCAAATGCATTCTGTCCTGCGTTTTCCGCATTTTGGAAGTCGACACCATCTGCATGGCTTTGGTAATCTTCTGTGTATTCTGTACACTGCGGATTTTCGTGAGGATTTCCTTCCCTACTGCCATTTCAGACTTTTCCTTTTCTGCGGTTTAGGCCGAGTAATTGCGAGAGGCTTTAAATGTATTGATGGCTTCAGTCAAAACTTGCTCGTTCTCATCACTCATTACGCCTTGCTGATTTATTTGATCCAACACATCGGTGTGCTGTGTGCGCACATAGCCTAAGAAATCAGCCTCAAATGCCAATGCTTTGGATACTGGCACATCCTCGTAAAAGCCTTTGTTAATTGCCCACAAGGTCAAAGCCATCTCAGCAATACTCATTGTGCTGAATTGTTTTTGCTTCATCAATTCAGTAACCACTTCACCGTGTTGCAGCTGTTTGCGGGTAGCTTCATCCAAATCAGAAGCAAATTGAGAGAATGCAGCCAATTCGCGATATTGAGCCAAAGCCAAACGGATACCTCCACCCAATTTCTTGATAACCTTAGTTTGAGCGGAGCCACCTACACGCGATACAGAAATACCTGCGTTAATGGCCGGACGAATACCTGAGTTGAACAAATCAGTTTCCAAGAAAATCTGGCCATCAGTAATAGAAATTACGTTAGTTGGCACAAAAGCAGATACGTCACCCGCTTGGGTCTCGATAATTGGCAATGCAGTCAACGACCCGGTTTTGCCTTTTACTTCGCCATTTGTGCGCTTTTCCACCTCATCGGCATTGATACGTGCAGCACGCTCCAACAGGCGGCTATGTAGATAGAATACGTCACCCGGATAAGCTTCGCGACCAGGCGGACGACGCAACAGCAAAGAAATTTGACGATAGGCAACAGCTTGTTTAGACAAATCATCATATACAATCAATGCATCTTCGCCACGATCGCGGAAATATTCGCCCATTGTGCAGCCGGAATATGGGGCAATGAATTGCAGGGCAGCTGCTTCGGAAGCAGTTGCTGCCACCACGATGGTATGCTCCATCGCGCCATGCTCCTCCAGTTTGCGTACCACATTGGCAATAGAAGAGGCTTTTTGGCCAATTGCCACATAAATACAGATAACACCAGTACCCTTTTGATTAACAATCGCATCCAACGCAACAGCTGTCTTACCGGTTTGGCGGTCACCGATAATCAATTCGCGCTGACCACGACCAATCGGCACCATGGAATCCACCGATTTCAAACCAGTTTGCATCGGCTGATCCACGGATTGACGCGCAATTACACCCGGAGCGATTTTCTCAATCGGCGCAGTTTCTTTAGTGTTAATTGGGCCTTTGCCGTCAATCGGTTGCCCCAACGCATTCACTACGCGGCCAACTAGCTCACGACCAACCGGTACTTCCAAAATACGGCCGGTACATTTGACTTGATCGCCTTCTTTAATGTGCTCGTACTCGCCCAATACAATCGCACCAACCGAGTCACGCTCCAAGTTCATGGCCAAACCGAAAGTATTGCCGGGGAACTCTAACATCTCACCCTGCATTACATCCGATAATCCGTGCACGCGCACGATACCATCGGTCACAGAAATCACACCCCCATAGGTGTTAGCTTCTTGCTTTACATTCAGGTTCTCAATTTTGGATTTTAATAATTCACTGATTTCAGCAGGATTAAGCTGCATGAAACTCTCCTAATTTATCATGGCCGTATACAGGTTTTTTAACTTCCCTTGCACGGACAAGTCTAAAACTTTATCTCCAACTTCAATTTTGATACCACCAATCAGCTCGGGCACCACTTTTAAGGTAGCCTCCAGCTTGTGGCCAAATTTCTGCTGGCAATCACTCACCACCTTGGCAAACTGTCCTTCACTCATCGGGAAAGCACTGTAAATTATAGCCTTCTGTATATGGTCTTTTGCCAATACCAGCACTTGGTATTGGTTATAAACTTCCGGCAAAACGAACAACCTACCTCCTTCAGCCAGCACATACAGGAAGTTTTTGAAATCTACATGTTGTGGCGTATGGATACCGTCAAGCAATCCAATCAAAGTATCTGCCTTCTGGTGGGGCGCAATGCCGGCATCGTCCAGCAATGTGGCAAGCTTAGGTTGGCCGACAGCCCACGCCAACTCTTTTAGCTTCTCCAGCCAAAGTTTGACTTGACTTTTTTCAGACGCCAATTCAAATAAGGCTTTAGCATACGGCCTGGCAATAGTGGCAAGTTCAGCCATAGTTTTACAGCTCCTGCTTCAACATACCCAGCAACTGGGCATGTTTATCGGCATTAATCTCGCTGCACAGAATCTGCTCAGCACCTTTAACTGCCAGTGCCGCCACCTGCTCACGCAGAGCCTCACGTGCCCGATTAACTTCCTGCTCCACATCAGTCTTAGCCTGCGCAGCAACACGAGCAGCCTCATCAGAAGCCTGTTTTTTAGCATCCTCAACAATTTGAGAAGCCCGCCTCTCTGCGTTAGTGATGATTTCAGCAACTTGATTGCGGCCTTCAGCCATGAGTTCGGCCACACGCTTTTCAGCCTGTTCAAAATCACTTTTCCCGCGCTCGGCAGCTGCCAAGCCCTCGGCAATTTTGCTGGCTCGCTCATCCAAAGCCTTAGCGATGGGTGGCCACACGAACTTCACGGTAAACCACACCAACAAGCAGAAGACAATTATCTGTATGATTAAAGCTGAATTAATATTCACTTTACTCGACCTTCACAGTTAGGGTTAAAACAAACGTCAGAAGTTTGTGTAATCTTAACCTGCAACTGCCGGAGCAAACGGATTCACGAAGGCGAACAGCAAAGCAACGGCTACGCCGATCAGGAATGCTGCGTCAATCAAACCGGCAATCAGGAACAATTTGGTTTGCAGCGGTTCAATCAGTTCAGGCTGGCGGGCAGAAGCCTCCAGATATTTTGAACCCACGAATGCGATACTGGCCGCAGCAGCCACAGCACCGAACGCAACAATCAAGCCGCAAGTGATGGCCAATACACTATTCAAATCCATTTGAAACTCCTTATCTAAAAGTGAAGTTAAACTACTACAAAAAACAACAAACTACTAATGGGAACTATGTGCCTGGCCGATATACACAAAAGCCAAAGCAACGAAAATAAATGCTTGTAACACAATAACCAAAATATGGAACACCGCCCAAACAAATCCAGCCAAAACATGGAAGAATGCCAAAACGGGATCCACCCAAGTCACTGCTTCACCCGGCATTGCCCAAGCACCGCCTAGCATAGCAATCAGCAAAAACACCAATTCACCAGCATACATATTACCGAACAGACGCATACCGTGAGAAATAGTTTTGGACGAAAACTCCACCAGATTCAAAACAAAATTGAACGGAGCCAGCCAAATACCGAACGGCGCAGCGAACAGTTCATGAATCCAGCCACCCAAGCCTTTAAGCTTGATATTAAACATAAAGCAGGTAAGCAGCACACCAATCGATATACCCAGAGTAATATTCAAATCCGCAGTCGGCACTACGCGCAGCAAGGCGTGGTGATTACCGGTTACACGCTGCCAAATCCACGGCAACAAATCCACCGGCAAAAAGTCCATGCTATTCATCAACACAATCCAAACAAACAGCGCCAAACCCAGCGGCGCCACTGTTTTACGCGATTGCTCGTTGTGAATCATGCCCTTGCACAAATTATCGATAAACTCGAACAAGATTTCTACGGCAGCCTGAAAACGCCCCGGCACCCCTGGCGTAGCCTTGCGAGCAGCATACCACATCACCAGCGAACCGAGAATCGCCAAAAAGGCCGCAATAAAAAGGGAATCCAAGTTTATAAATGAGAAGTCGGCAATATTTTGCAGACCCTGTCCTTTGCCCACATCCGACAGACTGGTCAAGCTTTGCAAATGGTGCTTGATGTAGTCGGCTGCACTCATGCTCTCACTAGCCATACTTCTTAGCTTTCCAAAATATCAACAACACCGCATGACTCACCGCACTCAACCCGACAATAAACGGAACGAACACGATGTGTTGGCGATAAAAAACGAACACCAGCGTCATCAACACGAGCGCCAGTACTATTTTTAAACTTTCTCCCAGCCAAAATGCGCTGCTGCGCCATTTCGGAAACTTCAGGAAAAACCTTAAAACCAGTACTGCCAAGATGGTGGGCAAGGCGTAACACAAACAACCCAGCGCCGCTGACTTTGCTGCAACGACACCGGAAGACACCCAAAAAACAGCAACAAGTATCGCCGTGATTGCTAATTGGAGATAAATTGTTGCCGCCATACATCCATCTTCACACACACTAAATGTTAGCTTTTTGAATATAAGCAAAACCGCCAACAAAGTCAAGAAAAGTGTTAATTCTTGTCAAACAATATCAATGCTCATAGCATTAAAGGCTACCTGAAAATCGAGCACGCATAATTTCCGAGCGCCCGAAACCACAGACAAGCCTTTGCTCAACCAGGCAACTTCACATCCAGCTGCTGCATCAACCGTGCAAAGGTTTCCGGGCTGTCGAAATGCAACACCACCTTACCGCGTTTGTAGTTGGCAGTTTGCACTTCCGCGCGCACACCCAATTTTTCCGTAAGCGCCTCGTTCAGGTAGCGTATATCCGGGTTGACGGTTTTCGATTTTTTCTCCTGTGGCGCCTGTTGTGCCAGCTGGCTGCGCCGCTCCACCTCACGCACCGACCAACCATTTTTCACCGCCTTCTGTGCCAAGGAAAGCTGCTCCATCACCGGCAGCGACAACAAGGCCCGCGCGTGCCCCATTTCCAGCTGGCGTAAAAACAGCATTTCCTGCACCGGCTCGGGCAAAGCCAACAGGCGCAGGCTGTTCGACACTGCACTGCGGCTGCGCCCTACTGCCTTGGCCACGGTCTCGTGCGTGAGACCGAATTCGTCCACCAAACGCTTCAAACCCTGCGCTTCTTCAATCGGATTAAGATTTTCACGCTGGATGTTTTCAATCAAGCCCATCGCCAGCGCCGCTTCGTCGCCGATGCTCTTAATCACCACCGGAATTTCGGTCAAACCCGCCAGCTGGCTGGCGCGCCAGCGACGCTCGCCGGCAATCAGTTCGTATTGCGACAGGCCGTGCTCACGCACGATAACCGGCTGGATAACGCCCTGCGCCTTAATCGAATCGGCCAGCTCCTGCAAGCCCTCATCATCCATTTGCGAACGTGGCTGATAGCGCCCCGGCTTGATGTCGCGCACCGGCACGCTGGTTAGCCTGTCACCGCTGCTGTCGCCCACCGCGCCGGCCAACAAAGAATCCAAACCCCGGCCGCCGAGGCCGCTTTTCGGTTTTGCCATTTATCTGCTTCCTAATCCATTTATTTTTTCAGGTAGCCTCTAAGGTAAGGAAGAAGGCTACCTGAAAACTGTCAATTTGCGCATTTTAGCACAGCGCTCATACCGCTAAAAATCGCCCCACAAGGCCTGCATCGCCGCCAGCGCCGCCAGCGCCGCCGTTTCCGTGCGCAATACCCGTGCACCGAGTTGCACCGCCTGAAACCCTTGCGAGCGTGCCAAATCCTCTTCTTCCGCCGTCAGCCCGCCTTCCGGCCCAATCAGCAAAACCGCGCTTTGCGCCGGAGGCAGACTGCGCAGTGACACACCATCGTGCGGGCTCAGTAGCAGCCGCACCCCCGAATCGGCCGGCAGTGCAGCCAGCACCTGCGGCAAATCGGCAATCGGCACCACAGGAGGCACCTCATTGCGCCCGCATTGCTCACAGGCCGAGATAGCGATTTCCTGCCAGTGCCGCACCTTTTTCTCCGACCGCTCGCCCGAAAGCCGCACATTCGAGCGCGTGGAAACCGCCGGCACGATGCGTTTCACCCCCAATTCCGTGCCCTTCTGTACCGCAAAATCCATCTTTTCCGAAGCCGATACCGCCTGAATCAACGTAACCGCCAGCGGCGATTCACGCGATTCCAAGAGCAACTTATCCACCCGCACCAGCGCCTGTTTGCGCCCAATTTCCAGCAATTCTGCCGCCGCCGCCTGCCCCTGCCCGTCAAACAACACCAGCGGTGCACCCGCCTGCAAGCGCAGCACTTGGATATGCCGGCACACATTTTCAGGTAGCCTCAGCACCTCGCCGGCAACAAAAGTTTGCGGAACATAAAAACGCGGCATCTATTGTTTACCCCGAAAAATGGTTAATATTCCGTTTCTATCAGAAAAGCATCGGGAAGGAAAGATTTTGCTCAACCGTTTAGCAGAACTGGTTCGCGAAGTGGCACAAACCGCCGTGATGCCGCGTTTTCTCAACGCCGCCGTCAGCACCAAAAGCGACGGTACCCGCCTCACCGAAGCCGACCTGCACGCCCAAGCCCTATTTGCTCAAAAGCTGCCGCAAATCATCGACTGCCCGATGCTGGGCGAAGAAATGAGCGCCGACGAACAACACGCCATGTGGCAGCACGCCGCAACTGGGCTGTGGGTGGTCGACCCTATCGACGGCACCAACAACTTCATCAACGGCCTGCCGCACTTCGCCCTCTCCGTGGCCTACATCCGCCACGGCCGCGCCCAACTGGGCGCTATTTTCCACCCCATGATGCAGGAAATGTTCACTGCCGAACGCGGTCACGGCGCACACCTCAACGGCCGTCCCCTGCCCCTGCGCCTCACGCCGAAAAAACTCAACGAATCCATTGCCGGTGTGGAAGTGAAATACCTGCGCTCCGGCAAGCTCGCCAGCCGCATGCAAACCCTCCACCCCTTCGGCTCACAGCGCAGCATGGGCGCCAGCACGCTCGACTGGTGCTACCTCGCCGCCGGCCGCTACGACCTCTACCTACATGGCGGTCAAAAACTGTGGGACTATGCCGCCGGCACCCTGATTTACGAAGAAGCCGGCGGCCGCCTGGCTACGCTGGAAGGCGACGACTTTTGGAGTGGCGAACACGTTTTCAAACGCTCCGTTATCGCCGGCCTGCAACCCGACCTGTTCGACCGCTGGCTGGCTTGGATCCGGGCGAATCAGTAGGCAGAAAGGCTGCCTGGAAACGAACTCAGTAAGTTTCTGCGAAGCTAAAGTTTTAGAGAGCCTCTGATAAGCGCAAGACTGCCTGAACAATATTCGCCACAAAAAAAAGCTATCTGAAACCGCCCACACACTTTCAGGTAGCCTTCCCCCCCACAAAAAAGCTGCCCGCCAAGGCAGCTTTTTCCATTCTCATTACACCAGCTTAGCGGCGGCGTTGCGGGCGGTTACCGCGAACCGGAGCGGCTTGGCGGGTTACCCTGCAGTTTTCCAGCACGGCCACGGGATTTACCGGATTACCGGCGTCATCCACGCTCTGCGCCTGCAGCAAGGCGATGGCATTGGTGCGGGTCACGTTGGTGGGGGTGGCTTTGCCGGTTACCCAAATCACGCCGTTGCTGTAGTAGCTGTTTTGCTGTTGTCCATTGCTGTCGTTGAGCACGCGCCACAGGCCGGGGGAAACTTTATCGTTGATTTTCAGTTGAGTTACCACCAAGGTATCGCTCTTGATGCCATACATGGCGCTCACTTTTTGCTGCTGGCCGTTACCGGCTTGGCAGGTGTAGTGCACTTCTACGGTTTTATCGATGCTGTCCACCTGAGCCACTTGGATTTTGCCGATAGCGGCGGTGGTTTCATCACCCTGCTGTGCCTGTTGCTGGGTTTGCGTCTGCACCGGTTTTTCCGGCGATTTGCTACTGGAGCAGGCGCTCAGTGCCAATACGGCGATGGCGGCGGGGATGACTAATTTGCTGTTCATGGGTAACTCCTTAATCGGTTGAAAAACATGCCACGGCAAGGGCTCGGGCAGGCACAAACAAGCGACATTGTAACAAAAGCCCGCCCTGCCCGCCTGCCTGTTCGTGTTAACAAACATTAAATCATGTAGAGACAATAGCTTAACCAAACTTCTTGGGCTGTTTGGAGGCTACCTGAAAAATCTGCTGCGTATCTAAATCCAGCGCAGTGAGCTGGCCGCCCCACAGCGCGCCGGTATCGATGCCGCACACCTGCTCGCCGCGATACAGGCCGAGTGCCGACCAATGGCCAAATACGGTTTGATAGCCAAGGGTTTGCCGGTTGGGCGCGCGGAACCAGGGCATGAAGTCAGATGGCATTTCGGGCAGGGTGGCTTTGTAGTCGAAATCCATGCGGCCGTCGCGGTGCAGGGCGCGCATGCGGGTGAACACATTGGTGGCAAAGCGCAGGCGTTCGGTTTCGTTATCGGCGCAGTCGCTATCGGGCTTGTTGCCATACATGTGGGCAAAAAACCAATCGGGGCGGCTTTGCAGGGCGGTAGCCACTTCGGCGGCACGCTGCTGTGCAGTTTCGGCCGTCCATTGCGGCCAAATGCCGGCGTGCACGATCAGGTTATTGCCGTGTTGCAGCATCAGGGGCTGGTGCAGCAGCCAATCGAGCAGCGATTGGCGATCGGGGGCGGCGAGAATGTCGCCCACAGTGTCGCTACGCTTGAGTTTGCCGTGACCGTGAGCGATGGCCAAGAGATGGAGGTCGTGATTGCCGAGCACGGTTCGGATGCTGCTTTCGTGCTGTTTGATGTAGCACAGGCAGTCGAGGGATTGGGGGCCGCGGTTGACGATATCGCCCACCAGCCAAAGGGTGTCGCGGCCGTGGTTGAAGCCGATGTGTGCCAGCAGGGTTTGAAATTCGGCGAAACAGCCTTGCAGGTCGCCGATTGCGTAGTGTGCCATAGTGATGATTGGATTCAGAAGTTAGTAGTTCAGCCAAATTGTGGCTACCTGAAAAATTTGTCTCAATCGACTGTCGAGTTGAGGATACTTACCAAATTTCAGGTAGCCTCCTCATCCCCGCCCTGTTCGCCTTTGCGCCTTATGCCGGCGCTGGGCACTTCCTTGTCTTTGCTTCGCCAAAGAAAGGAAGCAAAGAAAGGCGACTGCGGGCACAGGTTTGGCTTCGCCAAACTTCCCTCACTCCACGTGGTTTTTCGGGCGGGCTCGCAACTTGCGGCTGCGCCGCTTCAGGCATGCAAGCCCTTATTCCCCGAAAAACCGCGCTCCGTTCGGCTGCACCAGCAGGCGAGTGGCCAGCCCAATGATTTGGTGGTTAAATATCCCTTTTCTGGGCTTTTGGATGTACAAATTAAAGGCTACATGAAAACGCAAGCTGCAACAGTTTTCAGGTAGCCTCTATATGCTTAGGCGTTCAGTACCACCACACCTTCCACTTCCACCAGCACACCTTTTGGCAGGGCGGACACCTGCACGGCAGCGCGAGCGGGGAAGGGTTCGCGGCAGTATTCTCCCATGATTTGGTTGAAGATAGCAAAGTTGGAGAGGTCGGTGAGGTAGGCGTTGAGTTTCACCACATCGTCGAAACTGCCGCCGGCAGCTTCAATCACGGCTTTGAGGTTTTCAAACACTTGGCGGGTTTGCTCAGCAAAGCCGCCTTCCACCACCTGCATGGTGGCAGGCACCAGCGGAATCTGGCCGCTTAAATAGATAGTATTGCCGGCACGCACGGCTTGGGAATAAGCACCGATGGCGGCAGGGGCATTGTTGGTATGAATGATGGTTTTGGCCATAATGGAACTCCTTATATGTTGATTGCTGAAAAGAGTCTTAATTATATCGCCAACGGCAGGGGCAAACCAAACAGTCGGCAACGACGCATACAAAGTAAGTCTACCTGAAACCGATTATTTCCGCCGCAACAACACTCCGCTCTCAATATGCGGCGTAAACGGGAATTGGTCGAACAGCGCGGCGCGTTCGATGCAGTGGGTTTGCGTGAGCGTGGCAAGGTTGGCGTGCAGGGTTTCCGGGTTGCAGGAAACATAGATGATGTTGTCGAAATTCTGCAGCAGGCGCAGGGTGGCATCGTCTATGCCGGCGCGCGGCGGATCAACAAACACGGTAGAGAAGGCATAGTCCGCCAGCTCGATGCCCTGCTCCTGCAAGCGGCGGAAACGGCGCACGCCCTGGTAGGCCTGGGTAAACTCTTCGGCGGAGAGCCGCACCAGGCGGATGTTGGCTGCGCCGTTGGCTTCTATATTCCACTGCGCCGCCTGCACCGAAGTTTTAGACAATTCCGTGGCCAGCACGCGGCGGAAATAACGCGCCAGCGGCAGGGTGAAATTACCGTTGCCGCAATAAAGCTCCAGCAAATCGCCGCCCAACCCCGCCGCCGCGCTGCAGGCCCAATCCAGCATTTTTTGGCATACCGCCGCATTCGGCTGGCTGAAGCCGCCTTCGTATTGGCGGTAGAGCCAATCGCGCTCGTCGGCATGCAGGCGTTCGGTAACGAAATCCTGCGCCAACACCAGCTTCTGCCCCCGGCTGCGGCCGATAATCATGATGCCCAAGTCGCGCTGCAAACGCGCCGCAGCCGCCTGCCATTGCCCGCACAGCCGCTTGTGGTAAATCATGCCCACCAGCATATCGCCGCTCAGGGTAGACAAAAATTCGCACTGATACCACCGCTCCCGCAACAGCGGATCGGCCTGCACGGCGGCCAGCAGCCGGGGCATCAAGGCATTGATCGCAGCAGACGCGGCAGGCAGGGAATCGATCCGGCGCAACGAGGCCGAACCGGCCTTCTGCCCGGGCTCGAACATGGCATAGCTGATATGATTGCCATCGTGCCAAACCCGAAATTCGGCACGCATCCGATAATGTTTTTCAGGCGAAGCAACCACCTGCCATTCGGGTGGGGAAAATTCGGCAAAACGCTGTTTCAGGTAGCCTACTTTTTGTTGCAGCTGGGCGGTGTATTCAGGGCTGGGCTGGGTCATGGGGAGCGTGGGGATTGGAGCAAAAAATAAGGATTATAGCGGGAAAGAAGAAGCTACCTGAAAGCGAAGCGGGGGCTGTACAAAACCCAGATTCCAGATTATCGCAAGCGGGTAACAAATATTCTTCCTACCTTGCTAAAGAGGCTACCTGAAACTTTCAGGTAGCCTTTTGCACTCTCGTGCCATCAACGCCGATATTCGTTCAACAGCGTTTCCTGCATATCCAGTCCTTCTTCCCCTTCCTGCGCAACGGCACGAACATAGCTGCCGTCGGGCTGCATCAGCCAGGCTTTGCGGTTGTCGGCCAGGGCGAGGGTGAGGGCTTCGCGCATGATGCGCTGTTTGATGTCCGGGCTTTCCACGGGAGTGCAGATTTCAATGCGGCGGAAGAAGTTGCGGCTCATCCAGTCGGCGCTGGCGATGAAGAGCTCTTCGCGCCCGCCGCTGCGGAAGTAGAACACGCGGGAGTGTTCGAGCAGGCGGCCGATGATGGAACGCACACGGATGTTTTCGGACAGGCCGGGCACGCCGGGGCGCAGGGTGCACATACCGCGCACGATTAAATCTATCTGCACGCCGGCCCGGCTGGCTTCATACAGGGCGCGGATGATGCCGGGCTCGATCAGCGAATTCATTTTGGCAATGATGCGGGCGGGGCGGCCGGCGCGGGCTTCGGCAGTTTCAGCATCAATGCGCTCCAACAGCATGGGACTGAGGGTGAAAGGGCTCTGATAAAGCTTATTGAGCCGCGTGGGCTGGCCCAGGCCGGTGATTTCCATAAAGATGGCGTTCACGTCGGCGGTGATGGCTTCATCGGCGGTGAGTAGGCCGAAGTCGGTGTAGATGCGGGAGGTGCCTTGGTGGTAGTTGCCGGTGCCGAGGTGGGCGTAGCGTTTCAGGTAGCCTCCTTCGCGGCGGATAACCAGCGCCATTTTGGCGTGCACTTTGTAGCCGAACACGCCGTATACCACATGTGCGCCGGCGCTTTCGAGGCGGCGCGCCCAGTTGACGTTGTTTTCTTCGTCAAACCGCGCCATCAGCTCCACCACCACGGTTACCTGTTTGCCCGCGTTGGCGGCGGCAATCAGGGCGCGGGCGAGGTCGGAATGGGTGCCGGTGCGGTAGATCGTCATCTTGATGGCCACCACATCCGGATCGGCGGCAGCTTCTTGGATGAAGCGCACGGTAGGGGCGATGGATTGGTAGGGGTGGTGTAGCAGCACATCATGCTGTTTGAGCACTTCAGGCATGGGCTGGTCTTTGCGCACATCTTTGGGCAGGCCGGGCGAGAATGGTGGGAATTTCAAATCGGCACGATCCACCATATCGGGCACAGCCATCAGCCGCACCAGGTTCACGGGGCCAACCACTTGGTAGAGCTCGTTCGGGCTCAAATTGCATTGCGTGAGCAGGAATCCAGCCACATGCGGCGGACAGTTGTCGGCCACTTCCAGCCGCACTTCGTCGCCATACTGCCGCCCGCGCAGCTCGGTTTGCACGGCGGCGCGCAGGTTGGTGAGGTCTTCTTCATCCACCGTGAGTTCGCTATTGCGCGTGAGGCGGAATTGGTAGCAGCCTTCCACATCCATGCCAGGGAAGAGCTTGTGCACATAGGCATGCAAAATGGAAGAAAGCAACACGAAACCGTGCCCTTCGCTAAGCTCTTCAGGCAGTTTCACCACGCGCGGCAGAATGCGCGGCGCCTGCACCACAGCCATACCGGAAGCGCGGCCGAAAGCGTCTTTGCCAGAAAGCGCTACCGCGAAGTTGAGCGATTTGTTGAGCAAGCGCGGGAAAGGGTGTGCCGGGTCGAGCCCCAGCGGGGTGAGGATGGGCAGCAGCTCGCGGTCGAAATAGCTTTCAACCCAGGCGCACTGTTTGTCTGTCCACTGGTGGCGCGGGTAAAAGAAAATGCCCTCTTTGCGCAGCGCGGGAATCAGCTCTTTGTTAAACAGCTCATATTGCTCCTGAATTAATTTTTTGGCCTCGGCAGCAGCGGCAGCCATGGTTTCGGTGGGCGTGGTGCCGTTATCCAAAAGCGCGTGCGGGTTGAGCTGGCTTTCCTTCTTCAGCCAAGCCATGCGCACTTCGAAAAATTCGTCTAAATTGGAAGAAACGATACACAAAAAGCGCAACCGCTCCAAAAGCGGCACGCCCTCGTCCCGTGCCTGCGCCAGCACGCGGCGGTTGAACGCCAGCAGGCTCAGTTCGCGGCAAAGGATGGTAGGCTGGTTCGGCATAAGGCTACCTGAAAAAGAAAAATGAATGAAAACGCTGTGTAAACAAACAGCTGTTTGGAGGGAATTAGCGCTATAATGATTATACCGCCATCAGCAAAGTGCCGTGCGCGGCAGCTATAGTTTATAGCAATTATCGTTCCAACCTGCGCCCGAAGACAAGATATGGGCACGAAGCAGGCCGAACATTTCCACCCGCCACCTTTCGGGAGACCCATCATGCGAACCCTGCTCCTCATCTGCACTATCCTCTTCAGTGCCGCTGCAGTAGCCGAAACCAGCGCCCAAATCAACCTGCAAATCAACCCCCATGCCGACTACTACTACAGTGGCCCGGACGGCTACCCCGGCTACTACCCCAGCCGCAGCTACTATTTCTACAACGGCTCCAACCAATACGGCGGCGGCCAAATCCAAACCACCGAGCAATACAGCCGGGGCGGCATCGGTTACACCGAACACCGCAACTGCCACACCAGTGCCGGCTCCACCATCTGCACCGGCAACTGGCGGCCGGTCGTGCCAATTCGCGGCAATATCTCAATTGAACACCGACGCTGATTAGAGCTCAAGCCACAGTCTTTACAGGTATCACTTTCCGATATAAACAACGATATGTTGAATAGTAAGATTATTGGTGCTGCAGGTTTGGCAATGTGTCTGTTGCACATTGCCAGCTTTCTCTATTTTCTACTCTTCTCCCAATTGTTTAGCACCAATCTGCTTCTCATCGAACTGCACTCCTTGTTTGTGCTTGATGTGTTCATTATTTTTAGCTTGATCAAGATCATCTTTGGTAGAAGCAAGGATAGCCTGAGCAATTTTTCCGTCAGATCCAGATTGTTGTTTTCCTTGTTAATACTCTCAACAGCAATTTATGCTGCATACACTTTTTTCCAGCAAACCGAAAGCATCATGCCCATCCGTTTCAGCACGGATAAGGTACAAACCCTATCCGGCAAACCAGTTTGGCCAGATAACGTTGCATTTTCCTATAACGAACAAGGGATAGCCTCACCTGAACCTCGTAGGAGGAGAACTCCCGGCCCAGCCAAAACAGCAGCACCTGGTGCCTCGCCTAGAAGCGATTTCGACATTATTCAAGACAACGGCTTTCGCATCACCATGAGTTGTGGCGGCATTTTTGGTGCAAGGCATTGCACACAAAATTTAAACAACGCCCTCAGTGGAAATTGGAGCGATTTTTACCACCAACCTTTCCGATTGAAATTCCAACCCGTTTTTTACTATGGGAAATTTGTTAATCTCGTTGCCGAAATTCAATCGTCGGAAGGGAGAACCATCAACAGCAACTATTTTCAGCGCCTCTACGAGCAAGCCATCCGACGCACTCGCTATGACTATCTATTCCTTTGTACTCTTTTCTTCACTACTTGCCTGATGAGTGCTTGCAGCAAAAATTTGTGGAATACATTGGGCAGGTCAAAGTAAATCAGTCAATAATCTCCCACCATAAAAAGGCTACCTGAAAACCATCCGATAGGTTTTCAGGTAGCCTTTTCCATTCCCACGCAACCCGCAGCCAAACTATCGGTAAAACCGCTGCCCCATCCCATTATCGCAATATTGCAGGCTCACTGTGCCGCCGCTGCCGTCTAGGCACAGGCCGTTGGCGGCGCTGCGGATGTGGCTGCCCTCGGCAATCCAATGCTGGCTGCGGCTGTTTTGGCAGGCGGTGGCGATTACGGGGCTGCCGGCGCCACCGGTGGCTTCGGCGCACAAGCCGTTGATGTTGAGGCGCGGGCCGTCGAACATGAATTGCTGGTTATTGCGCCCGTGGCAGGGCTGGCTGACCAGGTAGGCGGGCATGCCGCTGCGCTCGAGGCTGAGGCAGGAATTGTCGGCGGCCTGGCGCAGCAGGGTGCGGCGGCTGTTGTTGAGCACGGGGCGGTAGTAGCCGTCGAGCGGGGAACTTTCGCTCATGATGACGGTGGTGCCCGGGGCGGCATCCACGCGCACGGTTTTGTGCACGGTGTGCGTGGTTTCCACGGGTAAATCGAGCGAGAAGAACCGCCCGTCTGGGCCATCGAGATAAGTGCAGGCGGGGAGGGCGAGCAGGGCAATCAGGAATAGCGGGATTTTCATAGCGGCTCTTTCGGTATGGCGGAGGAGTGGGCTACCTGAAAGCCGGCATCAACGGTCGGTGAGCAGTTTGCGCATCAGCCGGCATTCGATGCCGATTTCCTGGTTGAGCGGCAGCATGGCTTCGCCTAGCGGGCGGTAGCCGTTGAGCAGGTAAAACTGTTCGGAATTGAGCGAGGCGTAGAGCTTGAGCATGCCCAGCCCGTGTTGGTAGGCCAGCTCTTCGGCGCGGCCGAGCAGGGCGGTGCCGAGGCCTTGGCGCTGCACGAAGGGGTGCACATACAGGGCATCGAGCTGGGATTCTTGCAGATTAAGCTGGAAAAAGCCTTGGATATGGTGCTTAAATTCGATCACCCACAAGAGCTTGCGTTCGTCTTCGAGGGTGTCGAGGTAGCTGTCGGGGCTGAGCAGGGCAAGCCAGGCTTGCAGCACGGCTTCGCTGTAGTTGCGGGCGCAGGTGTAGCGCACGGCGTATTGGTGGGCGTTGTAGATGTGTTCGCAATCTTGGATGCGTGCCGGACGCAGGTGGGTAATCAGGCTCATAACGGGCGGGTAGGTGCGGTGAAACTGGCGGAATTATATAGCTTGTCCAATAGAATAACCAATTGGCTCGGGCAATCTGGATATAATTGGGGCTACCTGAAAGTAGGGCTGCAACGCAGTTAAAACGGGCGTTGGCTGTTTTCAGGTAGCCTTCAAGCAGCGGGATAGATGTTTACAATATCTTGTTTTTTGTTACAATCAGATCATCGGCAATACCCTTATTCCCCTTTCCAAACAGGAGCGGCAAGATGAAGCAAACCATGAT
>NZ_LXSM01000015.1:0-5596 GCF_001648395.1 Eikenella sp. NML03-A-027
CAGTTTTACGGTTCAGCAGCTCTTTAACAATCAGATTACCGATAAGTGTGGGTGTTTTACACCTGCACTGTTGAGAAGAAGACAAGACGATGTTTTGACATTGTCCTGTTGGTTTCTTTGAAGCAGACCAGAAGTTATTAAGTTAGAGATTGAACATAAGAGTTTGATCCTGGCTCAGATTGAACGCTGGCGGCATGCTTTACACATGCAAGTCGAACGGCAGCGGGGTAGTGCTTGCACTACTGCCGGCGAGTGGCGAACGGGTGAGTAATATATCGGAACGTACCGAGTAATGGGGGATAACCAATCGAAAGATTGGCTAATACCGCATACGTCCTGAGGGAGAAAGCGGGGGATCGCAAGACCTCGCGTTATTCGAGCGGCCGATAACTGATTAGCTAGTTGGTGGGGTAAAGGCCTACCAAGGCGACGATCAGTAGCGGGTCTGAGAGGACGATCCGCCACACTGGGACTGAGACACGGCCCAGACTCCTACGGGAGGCAGCAGTGGGGAATTTTGGACAATGGGGGCAACCCTGATCCAGCCATGCCGCGTGTATGAAGAAGGCCTTCGGGTTGTAAAGTACTTTTGTTAGGGAAGAAAAGGGAAGTGCTAATACCACTTTTTGCTGACGGTACCTAAAGAATAAGCACCGGCTAACTACGTGCCAGCAGCCGCGGTAATACGTAGGGTGCGAGCGTTAATCGGAATTACTGGGCGTAAAGCGAGCGCAGACGGTTATTTAAGCAGGATGTGAAATCCCCGGGCTCAACCTGGGAACTGCGTTCTGAACTGGATAGCTAGAGTGTGTCAGAGGGGGGTAGAATTCCACGTGTAGCAGTGAAATGCGTAGAGATGTGGAGGAATACCGATGGCGAAGGCAGCCCCCTGGGATAACACTGACGTTCATGCTCGAAAGCGTGGGTAGCAAACAGGATTAGATACCCTGGTAGTCCACGCCCTAAACGATGTCGATTAGCTGTTGGGCAACTTGATTGCTTAGTAGCGTAGCTAACGCGTGAAATCGACCGCCTGGGGAGTACGGTCGCAAGATTAAAACTCAAAGGAATTGACGGGGACCCGCACAAGCGGTGGATGATGTGGATTAATTCGATGCAACGCGAAGAACCTTACCTGGTCTTGACATGTACGGAACCCTTTAGAGATAGAGGGGTGCCTTCGGGAACCGTAACACAGGTGCTGCATGGCTGTCGTCAGCTCGTGTCGTGAGATGTTGGGTTAAGTCCCGCAACGAGCGCAACCCTTGTCATTAGTTGCCATCATTTAGTTGGGCACTCTAATGAGACTGCCGGTGACAAACCGGAGGAAGGTGGGGATGACGTCAAGTCCTCATGGCCCTTATGACCAGGGCTTCACACGTCATACAATGGTCGGTACAGAGGGTAGCCAAGCCGCGAGGTGGAGCCAATCCCAGAAAACCGATCGTAGTCCGGATTGCACTCTGCAACTCGAGTGCATGAAGTCGGAATCGCTAGTAATCGCAGGTCAGCATACTGCGGTGAATACGTTCCCGGGTCTTGTACACACCGCCCGTCACACCATGGGAGTGGGGGATACCAGAAGCAGGTAGGGTAACCGCAAGGAGCCCGCTTGCCACGGTATGCTTCATGACTGGGGTGAAGTCGTAACAAGGTAGCCGTAGGGGAACCTGCGGCTGGATCACCTCCTTTCTAGAGAAAAAGTAGGGGTAGAGCATCCACACCTATCGGTAATCAGATATAGATGCGAAGAGAATGTTGGGTTTGTAGCTCAGCTGGTTAGAGCACACGCTTGATAAGCGTGGGGTCGGAGGTTCAAGTCCTCCCAGACCCACCAGTAGTCGTAGAGCGGAGCAGATCCGCCCAGGTACTGGGGGCATAGCTCAGTTGGTAGAGCACCTGCTTTGCAAGCAGGGGGTCATCGGTTCGATCCCGTTTGCCTCCACCACACAATACTTTCCAAATAAAAGTATGCTAAATATACGAGTAAGCTGCTGCATCTTGCAGTTTGCGCGGTAGTTTATTTTTATTTGCGAAGTTAAAACGCATCGATCTTTAACAAATTGGCAAGCCGAAATCAACAAACAAACGAAGTAAGGCTTATCTCTGAGATAAGTCATACAGAAATTTGGGTGATGATTGTATCGACCGAATCCTGAAACACAAAAGGCGGGATTCGGACACAACAAGCAGTAAGCTTTATCAAAGTAGAGGCCTTAAGCCCCAGCTGTAGTCAACGCAGCGTAGGCGAAGTCAAAAAGGCACTTCAAATGATAGAGTCAAGTGAATAAGTGCATCAGGTGGATGCCTTGGCGATGATAGGCGACGAAGGACGTGTAAGCCTGCGAAAAGCATCGGGGAGCTGGCAATAGAGCTTTGATCCGGTGATGTCCGAATGGGGAAACCCACACAGCAATGTGTATCCTAAGCTGAATACATAAGCTTAGAGAAGCGAACCCGGAGAACTGAACCATCTAAGTACCCGGAGGAAAAGAAATCAACCGAGATTCCGCAAGTAGTGGCGAGCGAACGCGGAGGAGCCTGTATGTGATAGTTGTCGGGATAGGAGAAGGAATTGGAAACTTCCGCCATAGTGGGTGATAGCCCCGTATCCGAAATTCCGGCAGTGGTACTAAGCATACGACAAGTAGGGCGGGACACGAGAAATCCTGTCTGAATATGGGGGGACCATCCTCCAAGGCTAAATACTCATCATCGACCGATAGTGAACCAGTACCGTGAGGGAAAGGCGAAAAGAACCCCGGGAGGGGAGTGAAATAGAACCTGAAACCTGATGCATACAAACAGTGGGAGCACTTTATTGTGTGACTGCGTACCTTTTGTATAATGGGTCAACGACTTACATTCAGTAGCGAGCTTAACCGGATAGGGGAGGCGTAGGGAAACCGAGTCTTAATAGGGCGTCATAGTTGCTGGGTGTAGACCCGAAACCGAGTGATCTATCCATGGCCAGGTTGAAGGTGCCGTAACAGGTACTGGAGGACCGAACCCACGCATGTTGCAAAATGCGGGGATGAGCTGTGGATAGGGGTGAAAGGCTAAACAAACTCGGAGATAGCTGGTTCTCCCCGAAAACTATTTAGGTAGTGCCTCATGTATCACTTCCGGGGGTAAAGCACTGTTATGGCTAGGGGGTCATTGCGACTTACCAACCCATGGCAAACTCAGAATACCGGAAAGTGCAATCATGGGAGACAGACAGCGGGTGCTAACGTCCGTTGTCGAAAGGGAAACAACCCAGACCGCCAGCTAAGGTCCCAAATGATAGATTAAGTGGTAAACGAAGTGGGAAGGCTTAGACAGCCAGGATGTTGGCTTAGAAGCAGCCATCATTTAAAGAAAGCGTAACAGCTCACTGGTCGAGTCATCCTGCGCGGAAGATGTAACGGGGCTCAAATCTATAACCGAAGCTGCGGATGCATGCTTCATTAAAACAGCTTGCCGGAGCAAAGCGACGGAAAGCGCCCATCAAAGTCGAGTATGGTAGATAGCTGTTTTAATGAAGCATGCATGGTAGGGGAGCGTTCTGTAGGCCTGAGAAGGTGTTTCGTAAGGAATGCTGGAGGTATCAGAAGTGCGAATGTTGACATGAGTAGCGATAAAGCGGGTGAAAAGCCCGCTCGCCGAAAGCCCAAGGTTTCCTGCGCAACGTTCATCGGCGCAGGGTGAGTCGGCCCCTAAGGCGAGGCAGAGATGCGTAGTCGATGGGAAACGGGTTAATATTCCCGTACTTGATTTAAGTGCGATGTGGGGACGGAGAAGGTTAGGTCAGCAAACTGTTGGAATAGTTTGTTCAAGCTAGTAGGTGGAAGAATTAGGCAAATCCGGTTCTTCATAACACCGAGAAGCGATAACGAGTATCTACGGATACGAAGTGACTGATACCACGCTTCCAGGAAAAGCCACTAAGCTCCAGCTTAAATCGAACCGTACCGCAAACCGACACAGGTGGGCAGGATGAGAATTCTAAGGCGCTTGAGAGAACTCGGGAGAAGGAACTCGGCAAATTGATACCGTAACTTCGGGAGAAGGTATGCCCTCTGAGGTGAAGGATTTACTCCGTAAGCTTTGGAGGGTCGCAGAGAATCGGTGGCTGCGACTGTTTATTAAAAACACAGCACTCTGCAAACACGAAAGTGGACGTATAGGGTGTGACGCCTGCCCGGTGCTGGAAGGTTAATTGAAGATGTGAGAGCATCGGATCGAAGCCCCAGTAAACGGCGGCCGTAACTATAACGGTCCTAAGGTAGCGAAATTCCTTGTCGGGTAAGTTCCGACCCGCACGAATGGCGTAACGATGGCCACACTGTCTCCTCCCGAGACTCAGCGAAGTTGAAGTGGTTGTGAAGATGCAATCTACCCGCTGCTAGACGGAAAGACCCCGTGAACCTTTACTGTAGCTTTGCATTGGACTTTGAAGTCACTTGTGTAGGATAGGTGGGAGGCTTAGAAGCAGAGGCGCTAGTTTCTGTGGAGCCGTCCTTGAAATACCACCCTGGTGACTTTGAGGTTCTAACCCAGGTCCGTGAACCGGATCGGGGACCGTGCATGGTAGGCAGTTTGACTGGGGCGGTCTCCTCCCAAAGAGTAACGGAGGAGTTCGAAGGTTACCTAGGTCCGGTCGGAAATCGGACTGATAGTGCAATGGCAAAAGGTAGCTTAACTGCGAGACCGACAAGTCGAGCAGGTGCGAAAGCAGGACATAGTGATCCGGTGGTTCTGAATGGAAGGGCCATCGCTCAACGGATAAAAGGTACTCCGGGGATAACAGGCTGATTCCGCCCAAGAGTTCATATCGACGGCGGAGTTTGGCACCTCGATGTCGGCTCATCACATCCTGGGGCTGTAGTCGGTCCCAAGGGTATGGCTGTTCGCCATTTAAAGTGGTACGTGAGCTGGGTTTAAAACGTCGTGAGACAGTTTGGTCCCTATCTGCAGTGGGCGTTGGAAGTTTGACAGGGGCTGCTCCTAGTACGAGAGGACCGGAGTGGACGAACCTCTGGTGTACCGGTTGTCATGCCAGTGGCATCGCCGGGTAGCTAAGTTCGGGAAGGATAAGCGCTGAAAGCATCTAAGCGCGAAACCTGCCTGGAGATGAGACTTCCCTTGCGGTATAACCGCGCTGAAGAGTCGTTCTAGACCAGGACGTTGATAGGTGGGGTGTGGAAGCGCGGCAACGCGTGCAGCTAACCCATACTAATTGCTCGTGAGGCTTGACTCTATCATTTGAAGTGCTTTGCGGTGTAGAAACACCGGGAAGAGAACTCAATAGAATAAAGCTTACTGGAATCGATACACATTACCCGATTGTTTGGTTAGTAGCCGGACAGAACAGTTTGATTTGATTAACCGGAGTGACATGACCGGTGGCTTGACGATTTGTACAGTTTAAGTTTGGCGGCCATAGCGGTTTGGTCCCACGCCTTCCCATCCCGAACAGGACCGTGAAACGAACCAGCGCCGATGATAGTACGGATTACCCGTGCGAAAGTAGGACACTGCCAAACACCTATTTACGACACCTGCCTGATGGCGGGTGTCGTGCTTTGTGGGAGTATGATGAAAGGAATGGAAA